>CAZYSF010000025.1:0-4219 GCA_964649635.1 uncultured Anaerolineales bacterium
TGAAGGACAAACAAAAAGATCTATGTAGATCCACGCACGGCGTGAGGAAACCCTTTCTGAAGTTTTTCTTTACTACAATTAATATCCGTGTAATCCGATCTTTCCGTATTATCCGCGTATAAAAAAACGCCCGCTCGGGCGGGCGCCTCTTTCGCAATTCGATTTATGGCGACGGCGGGGATTTCCGTTCGATCCGATAGCCGCACTCGCATCGGACGGATCCATCGTCTTCCAATGGCCGGCCGCCCAGATATCTCCCGCACTTCGGGCATCGCGAGAAGAAACCTCTCCGCAGCCGCTGCAGGATCGATTCCCGGAAGAGGACGTTTTTTTCGTCGCTGCGCTTCCGCAGCCATTTCCAGATCTCGATCATCGCCTGCGGCACCAGGACGACGGCCAGAAGAATCCCGATGATGATCCCCGCTGCAGGCACGTTGCCCACCCAGGCGGTGAGACCGTAATGCGCCGCACCGACGGCCATGAACAACATGCTGACACCCAGAAGTTTAACCGCCCCGATCAGGAAACGCCGGAGGATCTGCGGCGGACTCCAATAGCGGCCGTACAGCCGCCGCAGGTCCGCTTTCATCTCCTCCAGGGAAATTTCCCCCTCCGATACCCGCCTGACCTGGGCGGAGATATGGTAGAACTTCCCGTATATCGCCACGATCTCATAACGGTTCTGGTCTTCCCAGACGATGCATTCGTTGAATACCCACGCCGAAGGCTTCTTCTCCAGGCGCTGAATATCGAGAATTTTTCCGATCGCTTCCATCACCTCATCGGGTGATGCAGGGAGAAAGAGCATGGTCGATCCCTTCCGATTACGGATAGACGTGCGCCGCCCCGGATGACATTCTCATCCGCAGGGAATTCGGCCGGACCGGCAGAAAAATGCGTTCTCCAACCGGCGCGGACGGCAAACCAATTCGCCGGATAATCCGGGATATCTAATTTTATACGCGAAGTACGGTTGGTATTTCAACCCTGAAATACCCGGCATTGCGCATTTGGGGGAATCCAAGCCGGAAAACGCGCTTTTTTTCGATCTCCGGATTATTTTTTTACGGGATTTTTACCGCCGGTACGGTCCTGAAAAAGGGGCAGGTATTTCCCGTACCCAGCCTCCTCCAGTCCTTCGACCGGAACAAACCGCAGCGCGGCGGAATTGATGCAAAAGCGCTGCCCGGTCGGTTGCGGGCCGTCGTCGAACACATGCCCCAGGTGGGAATCCGCGCGGCCCGACCGGACTTCGGTGCGCTCGCGGCCGAGCGCCCGGTCAATTTTAAAAATAAGTTTGGCGTCGTCGATCGGACGGAGGAAGCTGGGCCATCCCGTGCCGGAATCAAATTTGTCCAGCGAGCAGAAGAGCGGTTCGCCCGAAACCACGTCCACGTAGATCCCGGCGCGATGGTTGTTCCAGAATTCGTTCTGGAACGGTTTTTCGGTGAGCGAGCATTGGGTAACCTGATACTGTTCGGGATCCAGGCGGCGGCGAAGTTCATCATCCGGCGGTTTGGCGTAATCACTCATGGCAGCCTCCCGGAAAAATGGCGCCGCTTCCCGGGAACAGAATGGCACCCATCTTTCCAATTGGATTATAGCCATCCGCCTGACGCCATAAATTAACCGGGAATGAGGCGAATGCCCGCAGCGCGTGAATTACCGGCGATTTCTTTCCAGCCACCACTCGCCGGAATGCTGCACCGCCACAATGGTGAGGGCGAGGGCTGCGCCGACACCCATCGCCTGCCACGGCGCCTGCCCGAACACCAACCGCGCTTCGGCCAGCATCCGGCCCCATTCGGGGGCCGACGGCGCGCCGCCGAACCCGAGAAAAGTGAGCGATGCGACGTTGACCATCGCCCAGCCGAAGTGCAGCGCGCCGTACGCGGCCAGCGGGCCGGAAATGTTCGGCAGCAGATGACGGACCACTTGGCGGATTTTACCGGCGCCGAGCGTGCGCGCCGCGAGCATATATTCGCGGCCGCGGATGCGGCCCGCTTCGGCGCGCAGCAGCCGCGCAAACGTCGCCGCGCCGCCCAGGCCCAGGGCGAGTATCACCGCCCCCTCCCCGGGGCCGAGCGCGGCGAGAATCACCAAACCCAGGATCAATGCGGGCACGGCCAGGGCCGCATCCATCAGCCGGCTGAGGACCCGGTCGGCCCATCCGCCGGCGAATCCGGCTGCAATCCCCCACAGCCCGCCGAGGAGGATCGAAATGGCGGCCGAGCCGAGCGCGATCAGGAACGTGCGCGCGCCGCCGGCAATCAACCGCCAGCCGAAATCCCTTCCCAGAAGATCGGTCCCGAGCCAATGACCGGCGTTCGGCGGTTGGAGCGGCGCATCGGCGGCCGGCGCGGGGATCAGCCCGACAAGAAATCCCCCCGCCAAAAGCAGGGCGATCCACGCGATGGCAGCCCACGGACGCGAATCGCGCGCGGCGGAATAATCCCCCGTTGCGATGCGGGGCGTATTCATGACGCCTCACCCGCCCGGGGGTCCAGCATCGCGGCCGAAAAATCCGCGATCATCCCGAAAACAATGTAAACAAGGGCGGCCAGTGCGAGCAGCGCCTGGACCACCGGGTAATCACCGCGCAGCACGGCATCCACCAGCATCCGGCCCAGCCCAGGCCGGGCGAAAACCACCTCGGTGATCATCGTCCCGCCGAGCAGGAAGGCGGCCTCCATCCCGGCCAGCGCCAGGACCGGCGCGATCGCGGCGCGCAGCATCCTCCAATCCGCCAGGGCGCCGCGCGGAAACCCGTGCGCGCGCATCGCCAGTTGAAAAAGCTCGCCGCGCGATTCGCGGATGGAGGTTTCGGCCGCGCGCCCGATGCTGCTGCCGACGGTCAACGCCAGCGCGCCGGCCGGGAGGAGCAGCCTCAATCCCTCGCGCAACGGATCCGGCAGCGGTGCGGTGAAAAGCGGGATTGCCGCCCAAAGCAGGATCAATCCGGACCATGCGACCGGCGTTGCCGCGCCGACAGCCAGGACCGCCGAGGCGATCCGGCCGATGGCGTATCCCTTTCCGCGCCGGGAGGCGACGGCGCCGAACGCCAGGCCGAACGCGACCGAGAGCGACCAGGCCAGTAGCGCCAGCGGCGCGGTGTACGCGGCGGCCTCCCCGATCATCCCGGCCACTTCCTGGCCGCTGAAGATCGACCGGCCGAGATCGCCGCGCAATACCCCGCCGAAATACTGCGCGTACTGTTCCAGGAGCGGCCGGTCCAGCCCCAAAACGCGCCGCATCTCCGCCGCCTGCTCCTGGGTCGCAAGTCCCTGCGCCGTGAGCGACGCCAGCGGATCCACGCGCCCCAGCCGCAGCGCGAAGAACGCCAGGGTGGCCACCGCCCAAACGACGACCAGATTCTCGAGAATCCGCCGGATGTACCGCATGGGAATTATTGTACCCACCTTTCACCCCACGATCGATTCCTCCTTTTTAATCCGCAGGAGAAAGGTACTGGAATCGCCGGCGGGCGCGGGGGATATAATGGTTTCAGGGATAGGAGTGGGTATGTCCGATCCATTGCGAAAAATCGAAATCCAGCTGGAGAACCTGTTCGAAAAAAGAACCGGGGTTCTTTCCGCGCATATCCTGCATGCCGGGAAGATCCTCGCGCGCCTGATCGAGGCGCTTGAGGAACGCGCCGAACAGGGGCCCGGCGGACGCTGGATCGCGCCGAATGTTTACCGCGTGAAGCTCGGCAAGCACATCGGACAGACCGCCTCGGCCGTCCCGGACCTGGCGGCGCTGCTCAGTTCCAAACTCGGGGAACATATCGCCCAGAGCGAGATGATTCTACTCAACCCGATCCAGATCGAATTCTCCACCGACGACTCCCTGCGCGAGGAGAGCATCCGCGTGTTCGCGGAAATCGTGCGCTCCGGCGGGGAGCAAACGGACGCATTCCCGGCGGCCGACGCCGCGCCGATCGTCCTGCCGCACGGCGCGTTCCTGATCATCAACGGCAGCCGGCATTACCCGCTCAACCGGCCGGTGATCAACATCGGCCGCCAGCTGGATAACCATCTGGTGATCGACGACGCGCTGGTGAGCCGCCGCCATGCGCAGTTGCGGGCGCGCGAAGGGCAGTACCTCCTCACCGACCTCGGTTCCAAGCACGGCATGAAGGTGAACAACTCGATCGTCCACGAATGGGTCCTCCAGCCCGGCGATGTGTTCCTCCTTGGCAACACCGAGCTCATCTACG
>CAZYSF010000026.1:0-1672 GCA_964649635.1 uncultured Anaerolineales bacterium
TGCTCAAGCGCGCGCTCCAGGCTGTCGGGCGGGATTTGCCCGGTGAGCAGGCTGTAGAGCGTCGCCGCCAGCGAATACTGGTCGGAGCGGGAGTCGGTCGGGCTGGAACCGTACTGCTCAGGCGGGGCGAAACCGGGTGTCAGGCTGCGCGCGCCGGTGGTCGTCACGCTGCCGATCTCGCTCGCCTTGGCGATCCCGAAATCCACCAGCACCGGTTTGCCGTCCGGCGTGATTTTGATGTTCGCCGGTTTGATGTCGCGGTGGGTGACCGGCGGGTGCTGGGTGTGGAGGTAGGTCAGGGCTTCGCAGATCTCGCGGCACCAGCCGATCACCTGGGATTCGGGCAGCGCGCCCTGCCGTTCGAGGATCGTTTTGAGGTCGTCCCCCGGAACGTAATCCATGATCAGGTACTGCAGGTCGCCCTCGATGAAATGGTCGGTGACCCGGGGGAGGTTGGGGTGCCGCAGCGAAGCCAGCAGCACCGCTTCGCGCTTGAATTGTTTGACCGCCTGGGGCAGGGGATTGAGGTTTTCCTTGATCGCGACGGTGGTCTGGAGGACGGTATCCTCGCCGCGGTAGACGGCCCCCATCCCGCCCTTGCCGATCATGCCGATGATCCGGTAGCGTTCGCGCAGGAGATCGCCGGGAGTGAGGCTCATGCGCTCGGCTCGTCGACCGCTTCGACTCGTTTAATTTCGGGGAAGAATTGCCGGACGGTGCCCTCCACCCAGCCGTGCAGGGTGTTGGGGGAGAGCGGGCAGCCGAGGCAGGCGCCTTCCAGCTTCACTTTCAGGACGCCGTCCTCCACGCCGAGGTAGCGGACCGCGCCCCCGTGATACTGCTCGATGTACGCGCTTAGGGATTCGACCAGTGCCTGAAGGGAATCCTGCTGCGGGACCGGCCGCTTGGGGGAATCGGAAGCCATAGCGTGCTCCTCTTCTGAATTGTACCCCAAGTCCGCGATTGACAGTCCGGCGGATCGGGGTAAAGTTCCCCCGATGGATTCCAAACTGCTCTTCCGATTGACCGCTCCCGAAGGCCGGGAGGCGCTCCGCCGGGCGCGGGCGCTGAACCCGCGCGAGGAAAATTTTCTCGCGGATCTCGCGGTGCTGGAACGGGGGCTGGAACGCGAGCTGGCGCGCGGCGCGCTGGAGACGGCGCTGCTGCGGATCCGGGCGGAGAAAAAATTCTCCCGCGCCGGCGATATGTTCTTCACCCGTGAGGCGCTCGAGCAATCCTCGGCCGAGGCCGTATCCCGCTTCCGCGCCGGCCGCTTCCACGGCTTCGCCCGGATCGCGGATCTGGGCTGCGGGATCGGCGGCGATACGATCGCCCTGGCCGGAAGCGCGCCGGTGGCGGCGGTGGACCGCGAAGAGATCCGCCTGCGGATGGCGCGAGAAAACGTCAACGCCTACGCGCCGGCGCATCCGGTGCGCTTCCTGCAGACCGCCTTTCTCCGGCCGGGGCTGTTCCTCGCCGGCCCGCATGCCGCCGGCCGGCCCGCGCGGATCGCGCTGTTCTGCGATCCGTCACGGCGGGAGGAGGACCGGCGGATCTTCTCGGTCCGCCGCTACTCGCCGCCGCTGGATCTCGTCGCCTCCTGGCGTGCCGCCGTGATGGACGAGGCGTTGTGCGTGAAAATATCCCCCGGCGTGCGCTGGGAGGAGATCGA
>CAZYSF010000027.1:0-4959 GCA_964649635.1 uncultured Anaerolineales bacterium
AGTGTGGTACATCCTCCGGGATTATGCCTTGCTGAACTTCCCGGCGATCCCATCGATCGCCCTGATCGGCGTGATCACCGTTATCGCCTTCGTGCTCTCCGTATTCCTCGTCCGGCCGAAGAAGAACGAGCCGGCCGAGTAGGCGATGCGCGTCTGTCTGACCCCGCGCGTCGGAGGCGGCGGGCCGGCGTCGTTTCAAGCGCGCCTGCAGGCGGAGTTTGGCCGCCTGGGCATCGAGACGACGTTCGACCCCCGCCAGCGCCCGCTGGACGCCGTGCTGGTGTTCGCCGGCACGAAGGACCTTCCGGCGCTGGCGCGCTGCCGGCGGGACCACGTGCGGGTCGTCCAGCGGCTGGACGGCATAAACTGGCTGTACCGGGTGAGCCCGCGTTCGCCCCGGCACACGCTCCGCAGCGTGCTTTGGAACTGGGAGCTGCGGATGATCCGCTCGCGTTTCGCGGACGGCATCGTCTACCAGAGCGGGTTCGCGCGCGACCTGTGGGAAAGCAGATACGGAAAAGCCGCGGCCGCGGCGAGAGTGGTCTACAACGGCGTGGCGCTTTCCGAATATCCGCCGGAGCGGCACGGCCACGACGGAACGCTCCTGGCGGTGGAAGCCAACCTGGATTTCCACCCGCCCGCGCGGGAGATTCTGCGCGCCGCCCAGCGGCAGTTCATCCGGACGGGCGCGCTCGCGCGGCTGAGCATCTACACCCGCATCACTCCGGAATGGGGGGGTGAATGGGCGCGGTTCGAACCCCGCCCGGAAACGCCCGGGATGCGGCCGCGGGCGGAGGTGCTTGCGCGCCAGAAGGCGGCCGCGCTTTTCCTCACGCTGGATCTGAACCCCTCCTGCCCGAACGCGGTCATCGAATCGCTCGCCGCCGGATTGCCGGTCGTCGGATTCGATACAGGCAGCGTCGGCGAACTGGTCGGGGACGGCGGGGAGTTGGTGAAGTACGAGGGCGATCCTTGGAAGCTCGAAGTTCCGCGCAATCTGGACGGGCTCGGGGACGCCGGCCGCCGGGTGCTGGAAAACTGGCAGGATTACTCCCGCCGCGCACGAACGATCGCGGAGCAAAAATTCGACATCCGGCGAATCGCCCAATCGTACCTGGAAGCCTTGAGCGGATAAACGATGAGCATGGGGTTGCCGGGCAGAGTGGGTCTGGAGCAGCGCGTCCTGCCGATGTACCGGGCAGCCTTTTTCGATTCGCTTGCCCGGTCGCTGCCCGGAACGCTTTCCGTATTCGCCGGATCGCCCGCACCGGCCGAGGGGATCCCGCAGGCGGAGCAGCTTCACGCGGCCTGCTGGACCCGCGCCGGGAACCGCAGGCTGGGGTTTGGGCGATTTTCGTTATTATGGCAAAGCGGATGGCGCCAATGGATCGAAGCGGCGGATCCGGAAATCCTGATTCTGGAAGCCAATCCGCGCTATCTTACGAATGAACGCTTATTCGGGTGGATGCAGGCGCGCGGCCGGCCGGTAATCGGCTGGACGCTGGGCCCGGCGCGGGCAGGGAAAACTTTTTCCAGGTTTTTGCTGTCTTATTATCAGAAATATTCCGCGCTGGTGGTTTACAGCGGCAGCGGGGCGAAGGGTTTTCAGAATCTGGGAATCCCGGCGGAGAAGATTTTCGTCGCCCCCAATGCGGTGGAATCCGCAACGGCGGAGGGGCTGCAAGCGCGGCCCAATGCCCGGGAGGCAGCGCGCGCGGCGCTTGCGCTGGGTCCATCCCCGGTGATCCTGTTTGTCGGAAGGCTGCAACCGCGCAAGCGGGTGGAATCCCTGTTGCATGCGTGTGCCCGTCTGCAAGCCCCTTGCCAGTTGTTGATTGTCGGCGACGGCCCGGACCGCGCGCGCCTGGAGCGAATTGCGGCGGAAGTTTTTCCGGCCGCGCGGTTCACCGGCGACCTGCGGGGCGAAACGCTCGGGCGATGCTTCCTGGCCGCTGATTTATTTGTCATGCCCGGGACGGGTGGATTGGCGCTTCAGGAAGCAATGCTTTACGGCAAACCCGTCGCCGCGGCGGAAGCCGACGGCAGCCAGAAGGATTTGATTCGGGAGGGGGAAAACGGATGGCTGCTTCCACCGGGGGATGAAGCGGCGCTGCAGCGGATTCTGAGGGAAGCGTTCGCCGATCCCCGGCGTTTGGAACAGATGGGCGCGGCATCCCGGAGAATCGTCCGGGAAAAGGCGACGATGGAAAAGATGGTCGAAGGATTTTTAATGGCGATCCGGTTCGCAGCCCGGCGGATGGAGAAAAAAACATGAAACTTGCATTCCTGGCCGACGCGCGCAGTCCGATCGCGATCAACTGGATCCGCTGGCTCGTGGAACACGGCCATGAGGTGCATTGGATTTCCTCGCGCCCGGCGGTTGCGCCGCTTCCGGGATTGGCGTCGTTTCGGGTCCTGCCGATCTTCCCCGAACTGCCCTCCGGAGTGAAAATCCCGCGCACCAATCGTTTTCTGCACCCCGCCGCGACGATCGTCCGCCACTGGTGGATGCCCTTCCGCGTAAACGCGCGGGCGATCGAGTTGAACCGATGGCTGAAGGATCTCCGTCCGGACCTGTTGCATGCGATGCGGATTCCACAGGAAGGGATGGTGGCCGCGCAGGCAAAATTGCAGGTGGGGCATCCGAAACTACCGCTCCTGGTTTCGGTATGGGGCGACGATTTCACTTACCATGCAAAATCGTCGCCAATGATGACCGAACTTACAAAGAATGCGATGCGCCATGCGGATGCGCTGCATGCCGACTGCCGGCGGGACATAAAACTCGGCCTAGAGTGGGGATTGCGCATAGACACCATGACAATGGTCGAACCTGGCAACGGCGGCATCCGGCTTGACGCGTTTTCCAATGGAAAAGCGGATACCAACCTGATCGAAAAATACTCTCTCCCCAAGAATGCTTTCTTTATCTTCAATCCGCGCGGAATTCGGGGCGTGGCGCGCACGGATACGTTCTTCCGGGCGATTCCAGCCGTCAAGAAAGCCGTGCCGAATGCGCATTTCCTGGCTCTGAAGATGGCGGGCAATGGAGAGGCGCTGGATTGGGTGCGCCGGCTCGGGGTCGGCAATGCCGTTACGCTGCTGCCGTCGGTTGCGATGGACGAGATGCCGCACCTGTTCCGCCTTTCACCGATCATGCTATCCCTGACCATGCACGACGGGCTTCCGAATGTCCTGCTCGAGGCGATGGCGTGCGGCAGCTACCCGGTTTGCGGGGATGTGGAATCCCTTCGTGAATGGATCGAGGACGGCCGAAATGGGTCGATCGTCCCGGCCGGGGACCCGAATACGGTGGCCGGGACGCTCATCCGGGTGGCTTCCGACGCGGAACTCCGCAAGCAGGCCGCGGAAAGGAACAAGGCGATCATCGCCGAACGCGCGGAATGGAACAGTGTCATGGGCCGGGTGGAAGAATTCTATCGGGCGATGGTCACATAAATGTGGGAATCCGGGCTGATCTTGCCGGCAGTTGCCCGTCGCAGCAGGTTGCAGCAAAATAAAAAATCCAAACTTATATTTTCCCCGCGCCGGGAATATATCGATGGATCAGTGTGGAGGAAACTCTATCGCCGTCCAGAAATCGTTAAATCCCCGGCTTTCCAGATCCATCTGAAATAGCTTATGTGCTTTTTGCTGCCCGGCAATCCTGGAATTTGCCATCTGACGCGACGCCAGCAAGGAGCCTAAGGCAATTAACCCTGCGAGCGCAGCCGCACCCAGGAATACTTCCCGGAACCCTGCCAGATTGATCAAGCCCAATCCGAGAAGGACAACCGTAAGCGGAAGCGAGATCCGGAAGGCCAGCTTGTTTTTTGATTGGATCGGCCGCTGGTAATCCGCAATGCACTTATCGCAGATCGGAACCGCGAGGGAACCGAAATCACTGTATTTCATAACCTGCGCGCCGGGAACCGCTTCCGATTTTGCGAAGACAAAGGCATGCGGAGTACCGGTCCCCGTTTTGCATGCCAGACAGGGCGCCGGCGAAGCTTTTTGCATGGCCTCGGCCGCGCATGCCCTGACCTTTTCTTCAAGAGCTTGTTTATCGAGCAGGTCCATATCTCATCCTCCCATACAGGCATTGGATGATAACATGAAAAATATAAAGGCAAAAAGTATATAATTGTGGAATAACACGCGAAACCGGTGCGATCAGCCGGCGGGATCCCATGAATTAGCGAAATCAGGATTCCCGAAACAAGCCAACCGGTTATTGCGGCGGCGGAAGCGCAGGCCGGAGACCGGCTCCGGAGGGAATGGCGAAACATGAAACAGGTTGTCCAAAATATTCGCAAGGGGCGAACGGAAATCGTGGAGATCCCAGCACCGATGCCGCCGCCCGGTTCCGTTCTGGTCCGCACCGCGGCCAGCGTGGTCTCGGTCGGCACGGAGCGCATGGTGGTGGAATTCGCCGGCAAGTCGCTGCTGGGGAAGGCGCGTTCGCGGCCGGATCTCGTCCGCCAGGTGATCCAAAAAGCGCGCCGGGAGGGTGTTTTTTCAGCCGTGGATGCGGCCTTCAAACGACTCTCGCAGCCGATGGCGCTCGGCTATTCGTCGGCCGGGGTCGTGATCGAAACCGGGGAGGGGGTCAGCGAATTCCATCCGGGCGACCGGGTGGCCTGCGCCGGGGGCGGCCATGCGGTGCATGCGGAATTTGCATCGGTCCCGGTTAACCTGCTGGCCGTAGTTCCGGCGGGCGTGCCGCTGGAAGAAGCGGCCTTTACCACCCTGGGCGCGATTGCGCTGCACGGATTCCGGTTGAGCGAAGCGGTCCTGGGGGAAAATGTCGCGGTGGTCGGGCTGGGCGTGCTCGGGTTGCTCACCGTCCAGATCGCCTCCGCGGCCGGCTGCCGGGTGATGGGCGTCGATCTGGACCCGGAGCGGGTAAAACTGGCCAGGCGGTTGGGTGCCGGGGCGGCTGTGGCGCGCGAGGAAGGC
>CAZYSF010000028.1:0-4321 GCA_964649635.1 uncultured Anaerolineales bacterium
CGGCGCTTCGAACATCGCCCAATACGGCGCACTGGCCGCCCTGGATGACGAGGGGCTGGCGGAAATGCGCCAGACGGTCGGCTATTATATGGAAAACGCCCGGATCATCAAGGAAGGGTTGACCAGCATGGGGCTGACGAGTCATGGCGGGGTGAACTCGCCGTACGTGTGGGCGGAATTTCCCGGCCGCAAGTCGTGGGATGTGTTCACTGAAATCCTGGAGGGTGCGCACGTCGTCACCACGCCCGGCTCCGGTTTCGGGCCGGCGGGCGAGGGGTTCATCCGCTTCAGCGCCTTCGGGCATCGCGCCGACGTGGTCGAGGCTGTGCGGCGATTGAAGGAGTCCACGAAGCCTGCCCCGGCAAGGGGTGGGCCGGGGATCACGAAGTAGAACCTGAAGAACACGAAGAAATAATTAGAAAAAAAGGTCCGGAGTTGTTTTTCCGGACCCAATCAGCTTTTATCTATGTAATTTTAAAGATATCTTTGCGCACTTCGCGACTTTGCGGTAAAAAGGTTTTCAGCCCTTACCCCCCATAGCGCCGTCCGCTGGAACCGTTTTTCCGCCGTCTCCCATCATCGTTGGATCAGGCAAGGTCGAAGCGGTCGAGGTTCATCACCTTGGTCCACGCCGCCACGAAGTCCTTCACGAACTTCTCCTGCGCGTCGGCGCTGGCGTAGACCTCGGCCAGGGCCCGCAGCTGCGAGTTGGAGCCGAAGACGAGGTCGACGCGCGTGCCGGTCCACTTAACCTTGCCCGTCTTGCGGTCGCGCCCTTCGAACACTTCCCCCGCCTCCGAGGCCGGCTTCCACTCGATGCCCATATCGAGCAGGTTGACGAAGAAGTCGTTGGAGAGAGTCTCCGGCTTCGAGGTCAGGACCCCGTGCTTCGCGCCGCCGACGCTAGCGCCCAACATGCGCATGCCGCCGACGAGGACCGTCATTTCGGGCGCCGTGAGCGTCAGGAGCTGGGCTCTGTCCAGCAGCAGCCGCTCGGCGGATATCGCGCACCCGGCTTTCAGGTAGTTGCGGAAGCCATCGGCGAGAGGCTCGAGCGCCGCGAAGGACTTTATATCCGTCTGGTCCTGGCTCGCATCCATGCGTCCGGGGGTGAACGGCACCTTAACGGTGACGCCGGCCCTCTTCGCGGCCTGCTCGACGCCCGCGCAGCCCGCGAGCACGATCAGGTCGGCGAGCGACACCTTCCTGCCGTCCTTGGCCTGCTTGTGGAAGCCGGCCTGGATGCCTTCGAGTGTCTTGAGCACATTCGCCAGCTGTGCCGGCTGGTTCACGGCCCAGTCCTTCTGCGGGGCGAGCCGGATTCGCGCGCCATTGGCGCCGCCGCGCTTGTCGGAGCCGCGGAAGGTGGACGCCGACGCCCAGGCCGCCGACACGAGTTGCGACACCGTCAGCTTCGAGGCGAGGATGTTCTCCTTGAGGCCGGCAATCTCCTGCTCGCCGATCAGCATGTGGTCGACCGCGGGGATCGGGTCCTGCCAGATCAACTCTTCCTTCGGCACTTCCGGCCCCAGGTAGCGGGCGCGCGGGCCCATGTCGCGGTGCGTAAGCTTGAACCATGCGCGCGCGAAGGCATCGGCGAAGGCCTGCGGGTCCTCGAGGAACCGGCGCGAGATCAAGCCGTACTCCGGATCGAAGCGCAGCGTAAGGTCGGTGGTCAGCATGGTGGGCTTGTTAAACTTGCCCGGGACGTGCGCGTCGGGGATGACCGCCGGCGCGTCCTTGGCCACCCATTGCTTGGCGCCGGCGGGCGATTTAACCGGCTCCCATTCGAACTTGAACAGGTTCTCAAAGAAGTTATTGCTCCACAGCGCCGGGGTTTTGGTCCAGGTTACTTCCAGGCCGCTCGAAATCGTATCGGCGCCGCGGCCCGTGCCGTAGTCGCTCGTCCAGCCCAGGCCCTGCGCCTCCAGCGGCGCGGATTCCGGATCCGGGCCCTTGTGCGATTCCGGGGCGGCGCCATGGCACTTGCCGAAGGTGTGGCCGCCGGCGATGAGGGCGACGGTCTCTTCGTCGTTCATCGCCATGCGGTCGAAAGTGGAGCGGATATCCTTGGCGGCGGCCATGAAGTCGCCGCTCGCGTTCGGGCCTTCCGGGTTCACGTAGATCAGGCCCATGTGGGTAGCGCCGAACGGCCCGAGGTCCCGATCGCCGCTGAAGCGCTTGTCGGCGCCCAGCCACGCGATCTCCTCACCCCAGTTCACGTCCTCGTCCGGCTCCCACACATCCGCGCGGCCGCCGCCGAAGCCGAAGGTCCGGAAGCCCATCGACTCCAGCGCGACGTTGCCGGCGAGGACGATCAGGTCGGCCCAGGAGATCTTCCGGCCGTACTTCTGCTTGACCGGCCAGAGCAGGCGCCGGGCTTTATCGAGGTTGACATTATCGGGCCAGCTGCCGAGGGGGGCGAAGCGCTGCTGGCCGCGCCCGCCGCCGCCGCGGCCGTCGGTGACGCGGTAGGTTCCGGCGGCGTGCCAGGCCATGCGGATGAAGAACGGGCCGTAGTGGCCGAAGTCCGCCGGCCACCAGTCCTGCGAGTCGGTCATCAGCTTGACCAGGTCCTTCTTCAGCGCCCTGTAGTCGAGGCTCTTGAATTCCTGCGCATAGTTGAAGCCATTGCCCATCGGGTCGGATTTCGAAGAATGCCGGTGCAGCAGTTCCAGCCGCAGCTGGTTCGGCCACCAGTCGCGGTTGGTCCTGCCGGCGCCGGCGATGTTGGTGAACGGGGATTTGCCTTCTTCACTCATCTCAATTTCTCCTTTCAGACTTAAGCTTGCACAGCGAACGCCCGGCGCTCAGCGGCTTGGCCGGTTTACGAGGACTGGAATCAGTATACATCAGACGCCGCTGAAGAACATGCCAGCGAAGATCCCAAGCCGAAAGCCAAATCTGCTGCAAGCGCGGGTCGAGCAATTCTTTCCGCGCCATTTCCGCCTGATACAAGCCAATAATGATGGCTACGTAGCCGGGACCAAATTAATGTCATCAATCCATAACTGAATCGTCTGGCTGCTCGTGTTCTTTATCGTAAATCTTTGTATTAAACGATTCGCAGCACGCATATCCGCCAAAGGGATGCGAACCCTTGTCCATACTCCCGGCTGAATAGTCACTCCATCCGTGTAGCGGTACACGGGCAAATAGTCCAGTTCCGAATCATTTTGATCATTGGCATACACTTGGAGTTGTTGGCCGGACGTCGCCTCATACACATAGAACTCAAGCCAGTTGTACGGACTCGTATCCAGATTTGCATGATGGAGGGACAGCGCCCCCCATGGTTGGATGGTAACGGATATGGCTTTTGTGCCGCGATATACCGGGCTTGGGGAGAGAAAATCCACTTTGATATCCCAGGACCAATCTTCCCATCCGGAATTTAAACCATCCGCATAAATGGATAAGGCGCCGCTATCTTCGGGTTGGGAAGTGGAAGCACTCGTCGGAGGTTCGCCAAGATACCAAGTGCGCAATACGTCTTCAGCAGGTTTATCGTGCGGCGTAAATCCGGTATCATCGGGTCCGCCTTCGTCCGGGTCCGTTCCCCATGACCACCAGTACATTCCGGCAAACCAGGATTGATGGAACACGCTTTCGAATGCGGCCTGATAGGCATCCGCCTGCTCTTGAAGATCAATGGCTCCCCCAATTTGATAATCCCCAGGATGTCGATTGGCGCCATCCAGACTGCGGTAGCCTATTTCCGTGAAAAGAATCTTTTTATTCCATTTTGAGGCGAGTTTTCCCAACGCGGTTATACGGGGATTCCACCCCGATTTGAGTTCGGCGATGGTCGGGTTGTTTTTGTTTGTTAATGGATAGTAGGCATCCACACCGATAAAATCCACGCTATCCCACCAGCCAAGCCTGGTTTCATCGCCCTGATTTGCCGCATAGGTGATGGGGCCGTGAAAAAGGCTCCGAACGCTCTTTACGACCGCACGCCATTGATCGATTCTTTTCTCGGTCGCGCTCAGTTCAATTCCGACACAATATTGGTCCGCGCCATAGGTCTCCGCCAATTGCGCGTAGTGCCCGATAAATGCCGTATAAGAGGCGAACCAAGCCGTCCATTGCGGCTCGGTGAGGCCCTGGCCAATTTCGCCGGTCCAATGGTTTGGGTCATTGGATAGATCCAAATGCGGCTTGAGCATGACTTTCAATCCCAAATCATGCGCCATGTTGATGGCGTGAATTAAGTCGGCATCCTTTGGCGTGTTAGCGGTTTTATAAATTGTTGTGGAAGTAATATTGTCTTGAGATTCTGAAACAAGCAGGCTCATCCAATTTGCGCCCGTGGCGCGTA
>CAZYSF010000029.1:0-6696 GCA_964649635.1 uncultured Anaerolineales bacterium
AGCCGAACGCGTAGCACAAGCCCACGATCAAAACCGCGAATTCCGCCGTTCGGACCAGACCTGCTTCGATCGTGAACCATGCCTCTGTGTAGCGGTAAACCACGGCGGTTGCCGCCGCCAGCACAAGTGCGAGAATCAGGAAGAACAGCAGCGACGTGCTGATGACCTTCTCGATTCCCTCGCGGTCACCCTTGGCCTGATACACGGGGATGTACCTGTTGATCGCGCTGTGGGGCTGGCCGAAGACCCGCGAATACGCGGCGATGAAGCTTACGCTCTACCTGTTTATCGGTTCGATGGTCGCCCTGGTCGGCGCGCTGGTGCTGGTATTTTCTTCCCCCACCGTAACCTTCGATCTGCCCGCGCTGGAAGCGGCCGCTTTTCCGGCCGAGCTGCAGCGGATCGCATTTCCGTTTGTGTTCATCGGATTTGCGGTGCTCGGCGGCCTGTTCCCGTTTCATAATTGGAGCCCGGACGGGCACGTCGCCGCGCCGACGGCGGTCTCGATGTTCCATGCCGGGGTGCTGATGAAGCTGGGCGCGTTCGCCGCGCTGCGGGTGGGGATCCTGCTCATGCCTGAGGGGGCCAAATTTCACATGCCCTGGATCCTGATCCTGGCGCTGGTCAACGTGCTGTACGGCGCACTGATCGCCATGGTCCAGACCGATTTCAAATATGTGATCGGGTTTTCATCCGTCTCGCACATGGGCCTGGTTATGCTCGGCTTCGCCTCGCTCAACGCCGAGGGCCTGCTCGGGGCAAGCTTGCAGATGTTCTCGCACGGCCTGATGACGGCGCTCTTCTTCGCCGTGGTCGGGATGGTGTACGACCGCACCCACACGCGCGAGATTTCCGCGCTCGGCGGGCTGGCGCGCAGGATGCCGCTCGCAGCGCTGGCGTTCATCCTCGGCGCGCTGGTCTCGATGGGCATGCCGGGCTTCTCCGGATTCATTGCCGAGTTCCCGGTCTTCCTCGGCGTGTGGCAGGTCCAACCCGCGGCGGCGGTGGCGGCCGCCCTCGGGATCATCGTCACCGCGGCGTACATACTCCTGGTCGTCCGGCGCGTGTTCTTCGGGCCGATCTCCGCCGAGCACGAACGCGCCGTTTCCCGGATCACCTTCAAGGATTCATTTGCGCTTTTGTTCCTGATGCTGTTTCTGGTCGGCATGGGCGTGTATCCGGCGTGGATCGCCCCGCTTGTGGAAAGCGGCGTCCAGCCGATCCTGAGGATATTGGGGAACTGACGTACGGGCGAGGCATTGCCTCGCCCCTCCCCCCGGGCGAGGCAATGCCTCGCCCCTACATCTCTCCCCCGGCCCATGTGTAGGGCGCACAGCCGTGCGCCCCTACGATGGCGATGACGGGGAGGGTGGATCAGGCAGATAACACATATATGACTCTCTTGCCGGAACTTCTGCTGCTCCTTCTCGCGCTGCTCATCCTCGGGCTGGATCTGATCCTGCCGGAGAAGCGGCGCGCGGGCCTGGGCTGGTTGACCGCGGCCGGGACGGGCGGGATCCTCGCGGCCCACCTTCTGGGCGGCGCCGCATCCGCGTCCGGGCCCGCGACGGTGCACGCCGATGCGCTGGCGTTTTTCTTCCAGGCGCTGTTTCTTCTGGGGGCGGTGATTACCGCCCTCATCTCCATCGACAGCGAAGGTATCGGCCGGCGCGGCGAGTATTACGCGCTCCTGCTTTTCTCCACGATCGGCCTGTGCCTGATGGCAACGGCCTCGGATCTGATCATGCTGGCGCTCGCGATCGAGATGGCCACCATGCCGCTGTACATCCTGGCGGGTTTCCTCAAACGGGATTCGCGCTCGACGGAAGCCGGATTGAAATATTTCCTCTTCGGCGCGACGGCCTCCGCGGTGATGTGGTACGGCTTCTCGCTGCTTTACGGATTCACCGGCCAGACCGACCTTTCGGCCGCGGCCGCCGCGCTTACCGCGGCCGGTCCGGCGATGATGCTGTCGGCGGGGCTCCCGATCCTGGTGGGATTGGGGTTCAAGGTCGCGGCGGTTCCGTTTCACTTCTGGGCGCCGGATGTATATGAAGGAGCGCCGACTCCCGTCGCCGCCTTCCTCTCCACCGCTGTCAAGGCGGCCGGCTTCGCCGTCCTGCTGCGGATTCTGCTGGCGGTGTTTCCGCCGGAGTCGGCAGCTTACTGGGGCTTGCTGATCTCGGTCCTGTCGGCGGTCACGATGACGCTGGGGAACCTGCTGGCGATGGTCCAGAAGAATATCAAGCGGCTGCTGGCGTATTCCTCGATCGCGCATGCCGGTTACGCGCTGATCGGGCTGGTCACCTTAAACCCGGACGGCCTGGCGGCGACCGCGTTCTACCTGCTGACTTATCTGCTGGCCAACCTGGCGGCCTTCGCGGTCGTTGCGCTGGCGGCGAACGCGGGGGGCAGCAACGACGTCTCGGCGCTGGCCGGCCTCAGCCGCAGGTCCCCGGCGGCTGCGCTCGTGATGCTTGGCGCGCTGCTTTCGCTGGCGGGGATGCCGCCGTTCGCCGGTTTTGCCGGGAAGGTGTTCCTGTTCGCCTCGGCGGTCGAAGCCCGGCTGACGTGGCTGGCCGCGCTCGGCGCGCTGAATTCGATCCTGGCCCTGTACTATTACCTCACCGTTCTAAAAACCGTCTACCTGTATCGCGGCGAACACGAGCAGGTGGCGTTCCCGATTCCCGCCGCGGCCGCGTTGGCGCTGGCCGTGTGCTCGGCGGGGATTCTCATCCTGGGCATCGCGGCCTCCCCGTGGTTTGAAGCCGCGCTCCGCGCGGTCCGGCCTTTGTTCCCCGGCTGATTATCGGGCTCTTTCATGATAGAATTTCGACCCGTGACGGAAACTCCCGGTCCAGGCAAACCTTCCCGTGCATTAACCAACGAGCGGATCGCCGGGCTCATGACCCAGAGCGGCTGCCTGGTGGTCGCCCTGGTGTTGATTGCCGTCGTGGCCGGGATCTGGCTGGACCGGGTGCTGGGCACCCGACCGGTGATCACGCTGGTACTGGTTCTGGGCAGCGTGCCCCTGACACTCCTGCTTCTATTCCGGATGGCCACCCAGGCGATGTCCGCCGTCCCGCCTCCGGTGAAGCCCGCTGAAAAGGCTCTGGATGACGACGACGACGATAAAGACGAGTAAGTGGAAATACGGGTTCAAGCGCTGGATCATAATCGGCCTGCTGGTCCTGGCCGGCGTTCTGGCGTTTGTCGGCCCGCGCTGGTTCGGCCCATTCAAACCGATCATCCCGACCGTCACCCTCGCGAGCGAGGAAATCTGGCCGGGCGCGCACATCATTCCCGCTTTTGCCATCGGCGGTTTTTCCTTTCCGGGCGTCCCCTTCTCCAACACCATCCTCGCCATCCTGGTGGCGGACCTGGCCCTGATCCTGATCGCCGTCTTCATCGTCCGGCCGTTCGTGCGCGGATCCAATCCGGTGCCCTCCAAACCGTACGCCGCGCTGGAAATGCTGATGGATTACTTCTGGAACCTGGTGAAGGAATCGGTCGGCGCGAAATGGGCCTGGCGCGTGTTCCCGATCGTCATGACGATCTTTCTGATAATTCTTTCCGCCAACTGGACCAAGATGCTGCCCGGCTACGAAACGATCGGCTGGCTCAAGCCGGTCGAGGGGCATGCCGGCGTCAAATCGTATCCCGCGGTGCCGATTGCGGGCGGCCTCTACGCGCTGAACGCCGCGGACGCGGGGCACGCCGCCGGGGGAAGCCCGACCTACGAACTTGTCCCGTTCCTGCGCGGCGCGGCAACGGACATCAACTTCCCGGCCTCCCTGGCGGTGTTCACCGTGGCGGGCATTTTTGTGTTCGGCGTGTGGGCGCTGAAGGGCAAGTTCTTTGAAAAATATTTCCCGTTCCAGCGGCTGATCTCCGTGCCGGTCTTCGGGGCGATCGACCTTCTGGTGGGGGTGCTCGAGTTCATGCTGGAGTTCGTCAAAGTCATCTCGCTCACCCTCCGGTTGTTCGGCAACATCTTCGCCGGCGGGCTGATCCTGCTGATCATCGGTTCGCTGACCGTGGTCCTGATCCCGGCCGGCCTGGCGGTGTTCGAACTGTTCGTGGGGACGATCCAGGCGTACGTATTCGCCCTGCTGGCGCTGATCTTCATCCAGATGGCGATGGCCGCCCATGGCGGGGAAAAAGACGCCGGGCACTGATCCCCGGCGGAGGCGTTATTCTCATGCGGAGGATTGCGTAATGGATGGTGCATCGTTCATACAGGCAATGCGGTTTATCGGCGCGGGGCTGGCGATGTTCGGCGCCATCGGCGCCGGGGTGGGCGTGGGGCTGGCGGCCATGGGCGGGGTGCAGGCCATGGGCCGCAATCCGGACGCCGCCTCGACGATCCAGATCAACATGATCCTGGGCATCGTGTTCGCCGAAGCGATCGCGATCTACGCGATGGCGGTGGCGCTCATCGTTTTGTTCGTCTGAAAAGGGTGAGGTTATGGAAAAGCTCGGAATCAATTTAGGGACTTTTCTCTTCTATCTCTTGAATTTCACCGCGCTGATGATCGTCCTCGCCGCGTGGATCTATAAGCCGATGGTTAAGGCGCTCGAAGACCGCCAGAAGAAGATTGCCCAGGGCCTGCACGACGCCGAAGTGGCGGCCGAGGCCCGGGCCAAGGCGGAAGCCGAGGCCCAGCACATCCGCGGCCTGGCGCAGCAGGAATCCTCGCAGAAGCTGCGCGAGGCGGCCGAGAACGCCGCCAAGGCGGCGCAGGGCGTGCGAACAGACGCGGAGAAGGAAATCGCCGCGATGCGGGACGCCGCCCGGGCCGAGATCGAAGCCGAACGGAACCGGATGCTTTCGGATCTGCGGCCGCGGGTGGCCGCGCTGGCCATCGCCGCCGCCCAGAAGCTGATCGGCGATGCGCTGGACGAAAAGCGCCAGCACGCGCTGATCGATGAGTTCTTCAGCGGCGTGCATTCCGGCAAAGTGGTCCTGCTCGAAGAGGGCGGCGAAATGCCGGCCGCGGCCAAAGCCGAGGTGATCAGCGCGCTGCCGCTCTCGGAGGCGGAGCAGGCCTCCATCCGCACGGAAGTCGCCGCCAAGGCGGGCGCGGGGGTTGGGGTCGCCTTCCGGGTGGATCCGGACCTGCTAGGCGGATTGAAGATCCGGATTGGGGACCGGGTGATTGACGGATCGGTTGCCGGCCGGATTGTCGGCCTGCGGAAATCGATGCAATAACTAACGGCGAAGAGGGGGTTAAGCAGGATTTATGCGGAATTTGTGATTGCAGGCATTGTTCCTCTCCCTCATCCCCCTCGCATAACCGTTCCGCCGGACGACCACCGGCTTCACATGCTCAGGGGACAGGGTCCGGCCTTTGGCCACCTTCTCCCTGCTCACGCTGGGAGAAGGAAGGGATGAGGGAGATTTTTTCCGCAGAAGTTGTTAATCCGGCGCTAATCCCGCATTCGATATAATGAAACCTCACGGAAACCTACGGAAGGGCTTCACGGCTCTTTCGGAAAAACCCTGTTTTTAAAGCAATGGGTGCAGTAAACCGATGACCGTCCCGGGTATAATCGCGGCTTGGATTTGGCCTCCATGCGTCTTTCCCAGCTGATTTCCGCTCTTCCGCGCGGCACGTTTCAACCGGGAGAGGATCCCGAGATAACCGGCGTGACGCAGGATTCACGTTTGGTCACGCCCGGGAAGCTGTTTGTCGCCTGCACGGGGGGAACGGTCGACGGGCATGTGTTCATTCCGCGGGCGGTGGAAGCCGGGGCGGCGGCGGTGGTGGGGGAGCGCGAGCAGGGGGCGGCGGGGGTTCCATACCTCCGCGTCGCGAACAGCCGCCAAGCCCTGGGAATGCTTTCAGCGGCGTGGTTCGGGTTTCCTTCCCGATCGCTGGTGATGATCGGCGTGACCGGGACGGACGGAAAGACCACCACGGTCAGCCTGATTTTTAACATCCTGCGCAAGGCGGGCTTCCGCGCCGGGATGATCGGCACGGTCGGGGCGGTCATCGGCGGCGAGGAACTGGACACCGGCTTCCATGTCACCACGCCGGACTCGCCGGCGCTGCAGGCGTACCTGGCGCGGATGGTGGCCTCCGGACTGACCCACTGCGTGATGGAAGTCACCTCGCACGGACTGGCCCAGCAGCGCGTGGCCGGATGCGATTTCGATTTCGCCGCGGTGACCAACATCACCCGCGAGCACCTGGATTACAACGGCACCTTTGAAACCTACCGGGCGGTGAAGGCCGGGCTTTTTTCCGGGCTCGGTGCCGCCGCGCCGAAAGAAGCCGTCCGGGAGCGGGCGGCGATCCTGAACGCGGACGATCCCTCGTTCCCGTATCTCCGCGGCCAGACGGCGGTGAAGATCGTGACCTACGGCCGGCGCGCGGCGGCGGATGTTGCCGCCAGGGAAATTCACGCGTCCGCGGACGGGCTGCGGATGACGCTGCAATTGGGCGAACGCGAACTGCCGCTGGCTAGCAATCTGCGGGGCGCGCACAACGCCGACAACATCCTCGCCGCGATGGCGGTCTGCATCGCCGGGATGGGGGTCGATCCGCAAACCGCGGCGGATGCCGTGGCGGCCATGCCCGGCGTGCCCGGGCGCTGGGAGCCGATCGAGATGGGCCAGGATTTCCGGGCGGTGGTGGATTTCGCGCACACCCCGAATTCGCTGCGGCACACGCTCCAGGCCGCGCGGGAAGC
>CAZYSF010000030.1:0-2249 GCA_964649635.1 uncultured Anaerolineales bacterium
CGAAAATCAGCCGGCACATCTACGGCCACTTCGCCGAGCATCTCGGCCGCTGCATCTACGACGGCTTCTGGGTCGGGCCCGAGTCGGAAATCCCCAACCTGCGCGGGATCCGGACGGATGTTGTGGAAGCGCTCCGTGCGATCCGGATCCCCGTCCTGCGCTGGCCCGGCGGCTGCTTCGCCGACGAGTACCACTGGCGCGACGGGGTCGGCCCGCCGGAGGCGCGCCCCCGCCAGGTCAACACGCACTGGGGCGGCGTGATCGAAAGCAACCGCTTCGGGACGCACGAGTTCATGGATTTGTGCGAACAGCTCGGGTGCGAGCCGTACATCTGCGGCAACGTCGGCAGCGGCACGGTGCGCGAAATGCAGGAATGGGTGTAATACCTGATCTTCAACGGCAAGACCCATATGGCCGACCTGCGCCGGGCGAACGGCCGCGAGAAGGCATGGCCGGTGCGGTTCTGGGGTGTGGGCAACGAAAGTTGGGGGTGCGGCGGCAACATGCGCCCCGAATTCTACGCAGACCAGTACCGCCGCTATGCCACCTACTGCCGCAACCTGGGCGGGAACAAGCTTTACAAGATCGCCTGCGGCGCCTCCGACGTCAACTACAACTGGACCGAAGTGCTGATGCGCGAGGCCGGAAAATTCATGGATGGCCTCTCGCTGCATTATTACGTCTTCCCCGAAACATGGGAACACAAGGGTTCCGCGACGCAGTTCGACGAAGCCGGTTGGTTCTCCGTCCTGCAGAAGATCCTGCTCCTGGACGGGATGCTCGCCAGGCACTCGGAGATCATGGACCGGTACGACCCTGAAAAGCGGGTCGGGTTGATCTTCGACGAATGGGGCGCGTGGTACGACGTCGAGCCCGGAACGAATCCCGGATTTTTATACCAGCAGAGCACGATGCGCGACGCGCTGGTGGCCGGGATCGTCCTCAATATTCTGAACAACCGCTGCGAACGCGTGCACATGGCCAACATCGCCCAGACGGTCAACGTGCTGCAGTCGTTGATCCTGACCGAAGGCGGCAAGATGGTCACGACGCCCACCTATCATATTTTCGAGATGTACAAGGGCCACCAGGACGCCACGCTGCTTCCGACAAAGCTGACATGCTCATCGTACCGTCATGGAAAAAAGGCCGTCAGCGCGGTCAGCGCGTCCTGTTCCCGCGCCGAAGACGGGACCATTAATTTGACGCTGTGCAACCTTGATCCGGGACGCGAGATCGTCCTGGCGTGCGAGGTCCGCGGAATGAAACCGGCACGGATCGCCGGCCGGCTCCTGACTTCGGACGCCATAAACCAATCCAATACATTTGATCGGCCCGATGCCGTCAAGCCGGCGGTATTCGGCGGCGCGAAGATCAAAGGCGATTTGCTCCAGATCTCCCTCCCGCCCAAGTCGGTCGTGACGCTGGAAATTAATTAGAAAATCAAATAGATCCATTTCGTGAACAGGAGGGTTGCCCATGCGATCCGATGCCGCCACCGTTGCCGAATATCTGGCCGAACTGCCCGCCGACCGCCGCGCGGCGATTGAGGCTGTCCGCAAGGTGATCCTGAAAAACCTCCCCAAAGGGTACGAGGAGGCGATGAACTGGGGGATGATCACCTACCAGGTACCGCTCAAGACGTACCCGGATACGTACAATAAACAGCCCCTGGCGTACGCCGCGCTCGCTTCCCAGAAGAACAACATGGCGGTCTACCTCATGGGAATCTACGGGAATACCGCCGCGCGCCGGAAATTCGAGGCGGCGTACCGCAAGTCCGGAAAAAGGATGGACGCCGGCAAGTCGTGCGTGCGCTTCCGCAAGCTCGAGGATTTGCCGCTGGAGCTGGTCGGCGAAAGCATCGCCGCGATGGACGTTACAACCTTTATCGGATTGGCGGAAAAAAACCGCGCGGCACGAAAATAGACGGGATTCACAGGATTTGTTGAAAAAGGCTGAGGATGTCGTTGCGAGGAGCGAAGCGACGAAGCAATCCTGGATCACATAGTGATCGGGCGCAGCCGGTTTGTCTCGATGCGCGAACAGGGGAAGGGATTTGGGGAGAAATAAAATCTTTCACCGCGAAGGCGCAAAGCACGCAAAGAATGCCTTAACAGAAAAATACTTTGCGTGCTTTGCGCCTTTGCGGTGAGGTTTTTCTATCGTACTCCGAATACCCGGAATTCCGAAGCGATGCCAGACCTAATTGGGATTCGCAAATCTGAAAATGGCGAAGCCAGGAAAAA
>CAZYSF010000031.1:0-14001 GCA_964649635.1 uncultured Anaerolineales bacterium
GTAAAAAGCGCCTGCGTCCCCGTGCCGCCGGCGACAACTCCTTCGCCGGCGCGGATGATCCGCCACTCGGCGGGGTGCGGGATCTCCGCGTTCAATGTCAGGCCGGGGGCGAAGCGAATTTCACCACCGGGGCCGGCTTCCGCGCCGCCCGCCTCCGCCCGGAACCGGAATCCCCTGGTCGGCTTGGGCAGGTCGTACGCCACCCAGCCCGTGCCCGTTTTCAACGCTTCGGCGATGGACCGGCCGTCGGTTTGCGGATCCCCGGTGATCTTCCCGACAAGAACATGCAGGGTTACGGCGCGGAACAGGTATTCATAGGAGAAGACGACCTTGTGCAGCGGGCCGAGCGAATAGGAATGGCCGTGCGCGTCGGGCCCGCCGACCGCGGACACCCGCCGCCCCTCCGCGAGGTACCGGTCCCACAGCGCAAGAGTCCGGACGTCCGGACCGAGGATGCCGGCCGAGGGGAAGAACGCATAAAAGATCATCTCAAGCCGGTTGTGAAAAACCGATTTGAACTCGCTCATGTAGTTCCATATTTCCAATCCGGAAAACCCCCGCACGTCCGGCGTATCCCACCCCAGCGCCTCCTCGTGCACCAGGGGCGAAGCGGGATCATAGGGATGCGCCAGAAAGGCCGCGCCGCCGGCATCCCGCACGGCGTCGATCAGTTTCTGGGGTTCGGGTGCGAACCGGCTGAGGTCGGTGTGCGTACCGACGGCGAGCAGATGGTTCTTCTGCGGGATCCGGTCCTGATGGTGGATCTCCTCCCCGGCCAGGACCAGCACGCGCCGGCCGCCGGGGAATTCCATCCAGCGGTCGACGCCGTCGACAAAGACGTTATGATCGGTGGTGATGAGGAAATCCAGCCCCGCCTTCGCCGCGGCGGCGGCCAGGTCCGCGTGATACAATTCCCCGTCGGAATAACCCGTATGGTTGTGAAGGCTTCCGGTAAGTTCGATCATGGCACTCATCCCGGGGGAAGGATAGCACAGCCCCCGGCGCCGCGCAATTCAAATCGCCTATGGACACGATCCCAAACCGGCCGGTAATGGAAAATAATCCCAAACCCTCCTCCGCCGCACCGGCTGCCGCTTCGCCGGCGCCGGCCGGCGGATGGCGCGCCTCCTTCTCCTGGTGGGTATGGCCGGCGGGCGCGGTGATCGGCCTGGCCTCCGTGACCGTCGTCTGGATTCTTCTGATTGCCGCGCCGCTACCCGGCGTGCCCGCGCAGGCGATCCCGCCGTATTTCACGGTTTTCCCGCCGCCGACCTATACGCCCGTTCCTCCCACACTTACCATCACGCCGTTCTATACGGCCACACCCGCGCTTCCCACGGTCATACCCGGGACGATCGGCGTGGGGGCGATGGTCGAGGTGACCGAGGACGGCCTGCGGCTGCGGGACGCGCCGTCGCTGACGGGCAAGATCCTCAGCCAGGCCACTTCGCATGAGCTGTTCACCGTCATCGAGGGGCCGCGCCAGGCCGACGGATACACATGGTGGCTGCTGCAGGGGGTGTACGATAAATCGCGCCAGGGCTGGGCGGTGGAGAATTAGCTGAAGCCTTCGTAAGGCGGATTGCTGAATTTTCGGGAACATCCTCCCCGTCTGATCCATATACTCCCGGTATTCCTCTCCGAACTTGTCGATCATCATCTGTTCTTCCTTGGGCATCCGCGCGAAGAACATGCCGCCCATCAACACCCCGCAGTGGTTCTGATGGATCCCTGCTTAGTGCACGCAGGGATGACAGGATTGGGCACGCAGGGATGACGGGATTGGACACGCAGGGATGACGATCAATCCTAATTCCCAAATCCCCCTGCCGATCATTTCTTTCCGGTAAAAAGCGCGTACCCCATCAACGTCAATACCTCGAGCGGAGCATCGAAGGATTCCTTGATCGATTTCCGCATGGCGGGATTTGTGAAGTACAGATAAAACAATCTTGCGAAAGCCCGAATCGCCCAACGCGCACCGACCCATTGCATCCGGCCCCTGATCTCCTGTCGGCTGTGGATCGAGCGCACATCGATGGACCGGTCCTGCAGGCCGGATCGATCCCACAAATCGGCCCATTCCGCGGCGGTGAGGATCTTCGTTCCAAGAACTTTCGCCTTCTCGACCAGCGCCGGAGCGGGCGGCCTGTCCAGCCAGACCGTCTCGTTCAAGCCGACATACCCGCCCGCTTTCGTCACCCGGATGCATTCGCGGATCGCCCGCGCCTTATCCTCCACGAAAGCGGCCACCGATTCGACAATCACCGCGTCGAACCGGCCGTCCCCAAACGGCAGGTCGAGGATATCGGCCACCTTGAAATCCACCCTGGGCAGGATGCCTTCTTCGCGCGCCCGCTGCCACGACCATTCGATCATCTTGGGCGAGATGTCCACGCCCACCACCCGCGCGGGAAAGCGCTTGGCAATCCACGCCGGCCCCGCGCCGATGCCGGATCCGACATACAGAACTTCCTGGGCTTGATCAATGCGGCACCGGGAAAGCAGGGCGGCCGTGGCTTCCGGTCCGCCGTTGTGTTTGGTGATGCCGACCTGGGCTTGAAAATCGAGATACGATACGAGGAATCCGGAATCTTCTTTGGGGCTCATTAGGCACTCTTTTGAAAAACCGCTTTGGAAAATCCCCGGCGAAGGCGCGCGGTTGTCCGGGATTTATCCGTCACTTCCGCGCCGGTCCCCGTAAAACATCACCATTCGGTCCTGCTCTTTGAGTGGAGATGATCGCGAAGCGGGGTGATCGTGGCGGGAATCCGGCATTTGCGGATTAAGTATTCGCCTCAAATTCCCTGAATTCCCGCAAAGGACGCGCGGGAATGACGAACAAGGCTCAGGTCGGTTTTTCCCTACCAAATTCCGGGAATTAGCCGGTGCACCACCGCTTTGGAGTAATCCGTGTATCCGGCCAATTCGTTTTGCAGCATCCGGTCCTCAAGCGCGGCCCGCACGGTCATGCTCACCGCAGCCACGGCGGCGGGGATCAACGCCCACACGGATCCGAGCAGGATCGACATCCCGGGAGCCTGCAGGATCGCGCCGACGTAGCCCGGATGGCGGACGAAGGGGTACGGTCCGGTCCGGCAGACCGTTTGGCCACGGTCGCTTTGAATGCGCGCGGTGGTGGAGAAAAACGCATTGGTGATCATCGCCCAGCCGAAAAGCGCCATGCCGGCGATGAAAAGCAAACCCCCGGCGATGTTCCATCCGGCTTCCAGACCCCGAGTCCAGCCGAAGCGCGCATCCAATCCCGCCGCCAGCGGGATGGTAATGTAATGCATCACGCCCCACAAACCACCAACGACCCTGTCCCAGGTTTTAAATTCCTTCGGGCGTCCTCGTTCGGCGATGATTTCGGGCTTCTTTCGTAAAAAAATACCGTTGATGAGGATGACCGCGAGGTTAATGCCGAGGAAAATCCAGGCCCAGAGCCAATTGATGCGTCCCGCGGCGCCGAACAGGATCGCGCCCTGCAGGGCAAGCATGAAAATAATCGTTGCCAGACGGGTGATGATTCCCGCCGTGAGATTGGATTTTTCCGGATTTGACGAGGCGCCTTTTTTTTCATTATGATGCTCCTGCTGTTCGAATTGAGTTTGCATGCTTATACGCAGGAAATCGGATCCAGGTTATGGGGAAAAATCCGGTAACGGCTTTGGAACACCCGGAAAAGGTAAAAAAAGCTACTCCTCTTCCCGGATGTGGTTTACGCCCTGCCAGAAGAGGGTCAGTACATGCGGGTCGTCGACGCGATAAAAAACTTCCCGCCCCGCCTTGCGGCTGGATACCAGGCGCAGGTGGCGCAGCTGGCGCATGTGGTGCGAGACTGCGGATTCGGAGATGCCCACCGATTTGGCCAGCGCTCCGACATTCTGCTCCCCCATGGATAGGCAGGAGAGGATCCGCACGCGGCTGGTATCCCCGAAGGCGGTGAACAGCTCGGCGATGTGGGCGGAGATATGCTCGTCGAGGATTTCCATTTGCCGGTGAACGCTGCGTTTGGCCATGTTCCCTCCCGTCGGCGTGCGCGAAAATATTGATATATGAATAACTATTCAACCAATCAGGATGATATGCCCGCCCCGGGCTTATGTCAATCCCCGCGCGGTGCGGATGTACAATGGAGCAACTGCCGGGAGGAATATGAACCGAGTTGCCGTTTTGGGTCTGGGAATCATCGGGGGCGGAATCGCCCGGAATCTCTTGCACAAGGGATTCTCCGTGGTGGTATGGAATCGGACTCCGGCGCGGGCGGAGCCTTTCCGCGCCCTGGGGGCGGAGGCGGCCGCCAGCCCGGCCGCCGCCGCGCGCGGGGCGGATGTGGTGATCGACGCGGTGACCGATGTGGACGCCTCGCGCACGGTCTGGACCGGGGAGCAGGGGGCGCTGGCCGCGATGACTCCCGGGGCCGCCGCCGTGGAATGCGCGACGCTGACGGTTAATTGGATCCGCGAATTGCACGGGCTGGCCGCCGGGCGGGGTACTCCGTTCATCGATTGCCCGGTGACCGGGGGCAGGGAGGGGGCGGAAAAAGGTACCTTGACGCTCCTGATTGGCGCCGAGGAGGATGAGCTGGCGGCGGTCCGTCCGGTCCTCGAGGCGTTCTCCGCGCGCATCTTCCGCTTCGGCCCGCCGGGAATGGGCACAGCGTTCAAGCTTATCAACAATCTGATCCTGGCCGCCCAGATCCTGGTGACCGGGGAGGGGATCGCCTTCGCCGAGCGGAGCGGTCTCGATCTCCTCCTTGTGGCGGAAGCCATCCAATCCGGCGCGATGGCCAGCCCGATCGTCAAAGCGAAGCTTCCGCTCATCCTGAAAAGGGATTTCTCCGACACGAATTTCGCCCTGCGCTGGATGCTCAAGGATCTCCGCTACGGTTTGGAGTATGCGGACGAAATCGGCCTGCGCCTCCCGGCCGCGGAACGGATCTGCGAGTTGTTTGCGGAAGCCGACTCGCGCGGATGGGGCGGGATGGATTATTCCGCCGTCGCGGACCTTGCCCGGGCGGCGGACGGCGATATGTTGGAAAGAGGATTTTCTCCAGCCCCATGAACTTGCGGCGTTTTCCTCCGATCGAATACCGCGCCCGCTGGATTAATTTCGTATGGACACTCCTCGCGGTGGCGTTGACCACCGCCGTCCTGCTATTGCTCCGCTCGACCCTTTCCAACCAGGTGATCGCCCTGCTTTACCTCCTGCCGGTGATGCTTTCCGCGACGCGCTGGGGAATTCTGCCGGCGCTGACCGCCTCGCTGACCTCGTTCTTCGCCTTTAACTTCTTCTTCCTGTTTCCGACCTTTACCTTTGCGGTGGGCAATTCGGATGAACTGCTGGCTTTGATGATTTTCCTGATCGTGGCCGTCATCATCAGCCAGGCCGTCGCCTCCGCCAACCTGCACACAATCCAGGCCGAAGCCCGGGAGCGGGAAGCCACCACGCTCTACGCGCTCTCCCGCGCGCTTGAAGAGCAGGCCGGCCTGGATGAAACCCTCGCCTCCGTCACCCGCATGATTACCGAAGCATTCGGTTTCGCCGGTTGTGAAATCCTTGCCGGTTCGGACGATCCGTTGCTTCGATCAAGGGCGCGTTTCATGGCCGAACCTTCCTCCCCGGCCTCCTCCGGGGACGGGCGGCCCGCGGGAAGCGCGCGGGTATTGGATATCCCGCTGGCGGCGCGCCAACCGGATGTGGGCATCCTCCGGCTTCATTTGCGGGAAGGGGGCGCCCCGCCCGACGCCACCATTTTGCGCCTGCTCACGACCTTTGTATCGCAGGCGGGGCTGTACATCGAGCGGGCGAGGCTGGCGCGCGAGGCCAGCCGGGCGCAACTGCTGGAGGAAAGCGACCGGCTGAAATCAGTGCTGCTGTCTTCGGTCTCGCACGATCTGCGCACACCCTTGGCTGCAATCAAAGCCTCGGCCACCGTGCTTCTGCAGGAGGATGCCGCGCTGGATGCCGTCACGCGCTCGGACCTCCTTTCGGCCATCAACGAGGAGACCGACCGGCTCAACCGCCTGGTGGGCGACCTGCTGGATCAATCCCGGATCGAAGCGGGCGCGTTGCGCCTGAAACGCGATTGGTGCGATATGGACGAGCTGGTCCGCGCGGTTGTGCGGCGGCTCGGCGCCTCCCAATCCGATCTACGGATTCAACTAAATCTGCCGGCCGACCTGCCGCTGATCCTGGCCGATTACGTCCAGGTGGACCGGGTGATCAGCAACCTGCTGGACAATGCGATCCGGTTTGCGCCGCCCGGATCGTCGATCGACATCACCGCCCGCGCCTCCGGAGGGAATTTGAGGATCGCCGTCACCAACCAGGGCCCGGCCATCCCGTCCCATCTGCATCCCCGCCTGTTCGACAAGTTCTACCGGATCTCGGAAGGCCGCTCGCCGGACATGGGGACCGGCCTCGGCCTCTCCATCTGCAAGGGGATCGTCGAGGCGCACGGCGGACGGATCTGGGTGGAAAGCCCGGTGACGGGGGATTCCGGGACGCGGTTTGCGTTTACCCTGCCGCTGGCGGAAACCGCCGGGCGGATCGAGGAACGGAACGATGAAAAAAACAAAGATCCTGATCGTGGATGACGAACCTCAGATCCTGCGCGCCCTGCGCGCCGGGCTGATCGCCCAGGGGTACGAGGTCGTCAGCGCCGCGGACGGGGAAGAAGCGCTGGATAAGGCTTCGGCGGAACTGCCGGATGCGATCATCCTCGACTTGAACCTGCCGCGCAAATCCGGGATGGAAGTCTGCCGTGAATTGCGGGAATGGTCGGCGGCGCCGATCATCGTTTTATCGGTGAGGGACTCGGAGCAGGATAAGGTGACCGCGCTCGATTGGGGGGCGGATGATTACCTCACCAAACCCTTCAGCACCAACGAACTGCTCGCCCGGTTAAGGGTGGCGCTGCGCCACGCCGCCGACCGGGACAAACCGGAAAAAGCGGTCGTTTGCGCGGGCGGCGTTACCATCGACCTTGCCCGCCGCCAGGTGCGGCGGCACGAGGAAGAGATCCGCCTGACCGCGACGGAATACAACCTGCTCGCCTATCTGGCCGCGCATCCGGGGCGGGTGCTGACGCATACGCAGATTCTCGATCACGTCTGGGGCCCCGGTTCCGAAAATGAAACCCAAAACCTGAGGGTATACATCAGCCAACTGAGGCGCAAGCTGGATCCGGATTCGCTTCAACCGCAATTAATCACCACCGAACCGGGAATCGGGTACCGGTTCATCGTCGACGAATAGCCGTCCATTTCCCCGCCGAACGCCGCTCCATGCGCCGCCGGGAGCGGTGAGTCGCGGACTTGCGGCATCACGAAAGCCAGTAATCTCGCGGAATAACGGTTTTTTCCTTTCTTTATCTTTTTCATATACCCGCACCCCCTTTCCTTATTTATTCCTTATGTCGCTGTCCTAGTATTCCCATTGGAAAGGAATACCAGGGGATTTCCCATGGACCCTATTGCAGAATCCCAATCCTTTTATCACTGGCAGGCGGTCGACCTGCCCGCGGAACTGGCGGCGGATCCGTCTTTTCGGCAGCTTCAGGATGCGCGGCTGCGGGAGGGCCTGGCTTTCCAGATTCAATCCGGGGAAACACAGCGGTTCCTCACGGACGAAGCGGTCCGCATCTGCGCCGCGCTGACGGACTCGAAGGGTGAGATCCGTTTCCAATTGCCCGGGGTAGTCTTCCGGCAGGGAGATCGCAAGGGTCAAAGCGCCCCGGTGGAAGTCCCGGCGGAATACCGGCACCAGATCATCGCGGGCCAACTGAAACGGCTCCCCGTAAAAGATATCCGGACGGCATTTCGAATTCGGCTTTCCCAGCTTGAAAACTCCGGTTACTCCTCCGTGCGGATCGGCGCCGGGTTGCTGCGCTTTGCGGTCGTCCGCCGGCTTGTCCATGATCTGCCCGTCGAAGACCGGATCCCCACGCCTCCGACGGCGGCGGAAAATGCCGATTCGCTCTCCGCGATCCCGGCCGGCGGGCAGGAAATCCGCCGGATGGAACTTCGCGAGCTGGAATCCATAAAACACGCTGAAGCGGTGATCCTCCAGCTGCGGAAGGGCATGAGTCGGTTAAATCAGGCCGTTTCCATCGCTCCCTACATGTATGCCGACGAGGAATTTCAACGCAAACGGAATATCCTTCTGACCGGGCTGGTCGCGCACGGTCACGCGCTGGCGTATCACCACATCCGGCGGATCATTCTGACGGTCCGGCGCCGCGCCGGTGCCGGCGACCTGAACCGCGGATTGCGGTTGAGCCTGCCGTATTTCGACGACCGCGAACTGCTGCTGAGGGATTACGAGATCGAGGTCATTCCCCCCGGCCGGACGATGTTCGTCCCGGCGTTCGTGGCGCTGGCCGCCCGAAGGGAACAGGAAAACGTCGAACAACAGGATTTACTCGGCGCGTCGACCCGCATACACCTGCTGGCCGCGCTGAAAAACCTGGAACAGGCTTTTGACAGCCGGCTCCGCTGATTCTTTCCCGGAAAAAGGTATTTCATGGCTTTCTCGATTCTGCTTCTGATAGCAATCATCTTCCTCGCCTGGAAGCTCGCGCCGCGCGAGAACAAGGAACACGCCGCAGTGCACGGCGCCGGCCAGATCGGTCTGCTGGCGGCCGTGGCGCTCTTCGGCGTGGACTACTTCACGTCGTTTTTCTACGCCACCGGCGAAATGATGAGCGCCCTGCATCCATACGGCCTTCAAGGGTACAGTTACCTGGCCGTGGCGGTGATTGCCTTGGCCAATATCGTATTCGGCCTGTTGTACATGTTCTCCCTGGGCCCGTTTAACGAAGGCGGCGGGTCTTACACCGCATCGATGCGTTATTTGAAGCCCACGCTCAGCCTGATCGTGGCGGTCACCCTGATTGAGGATTACATTCTTACCATTGTCGTCTCCGCGTTGTCTGGCGCGGATCAGATGCTCTCCATCCTGAATGCCTATAATTCGCATTGGATCTGGCATTTCCTGATCGGCGCCGGATTGGCGGCGGTGACATGGTATCTGACGATCCGCGGGCGGGGCGAATCCTCCCGGGTGGTTTTCACCGGATTGTCGATTTTCGTCATGCTTACCGTTACGATGGTTCTCGGATTGGTCTTGGCGAATTCCAGGAACGTGCCGCCAATCCCTCTGGAGATTGCTCCGAAGGCGGCCGGCCTCGGCCAGGCATTGCTTCATTTCCTCACCGCCTCCATGAAGGGCATGGTCGCGCTCACCGGTCTGGAGGCGATGTCGAACGGGATTCAGTTCGTCATTCATGAGGATGTATCGATTGTACGATGGGGAAAGAAACAGTTGCCGAAATTGCGCCGGCTGTGGGAGTTCTACAGCGGTAAAGCGGGCATCGGACGATTCGTGCAAACCTCGTTTGTATTCTACGGCGGAATGACGACGCTTATTCTGACTTTTTTCTCCATCCGCTTCAACGTCTTCGACGGGACTCTGGGGAGGACTCTGGTCGGCAATCTGGCCTATATCGGATTTGAGCAGATCCCGGGCGGAGTTCTGCTCTTCTGGTTTTACCAGTTCCTGGCCGTCGGCTTGCTGGCCGCCGCATCCATGACCGCCTTCCAGGATGCCCAGGCGACCGAGTGGCGGGACGTGGCGATCGGGGAAATCCCGGAAGCCATCGTCTACCGCGACCCGCGCGGCACCTTCACCCGATCGGTTACCATCACCTTCGTCGTCGCTGTTGTCATCATGCTGCTGGTCGGCGGAAAAACATCCGTGGCCGTGCCGTTCTACGGGGTGGGGGTTTTCCTCCCGATCATGGTGATGGGCCTGGCCATTCGCCAGCACATCCTTCACACCTTTTCCGGGCGCCAACGCGTCTGGGGAGTGCGCGGGGCCACATTCGCAACGGCCCTGGCGGGATTTGTCTTCATCGGCCAGATCGTCGGAAAATGGGAGGAAGGCGGCTGGGTCATACTCGTTTCCTTTTCCATATTGTTCCTGGCGGCCCATCTGATGCTGCTTTCCCCGCTCGGTCATCGTTCGCCGGAACAAATCCACCGGATTGTCCGCGAGAAGGCGCGCGTCCAGGGCTCAATGGCCTCAATCGTGGAGTGGCAATCGCTTCAGATGCAGGAATACCGTTACTGGGTGCTGACCGGCATCTCCAGGGCTTTCGCGCTGATTGGAATTCGCCGGCCGATCCGCTACGCGCCGCCCCCGCCCGCCGGCGCATATGACGAGGCGCTGCATGTGGATCATCCGGAGGCGCATTCGTTCCTCGACCAGTATCTGGATTCCCTCCCCGCGCCGGATCCACGGCTGGGGGGCGCGCCCAAACAGACTGTGGAACCGAAACTGCCCTGACGCTGGAGGCAATACCTGCATTGATACGCCGCCCGTAACGAACGGGCGGCGTTTTTATTTGTCATCCCGGCATTTTGTGTTCGTCATCCCGGCGTGTTTTCAGCCGGGATCCACTACTCCCAATCCACGGCTCCCTCAAACTTATCTGGATGCCCGCCACACACTCGCCGGCATGACGATCGAAGGAACCCCGTCTTCCCACCGTGGTTTTAACCGGGACCCAGGAATTGCATTGCGCGGCGCCGCTAACTTTTCTGGATGCCGGCCAAGTACACGCCGGCATGACGATCATCACTTTATCCGCCATCCCGGCGTGTTCTGCAAATGATTTCCCGGATGGGGAAGGATGATATGATATTCGCGGTACCGTTCCGGGAAAGGGACGGTCGAATAAGTTCGAGGAGAGTAGTCGTCATGCTTGCCCCTCTCGATCGCAGATTTGATGCCGGCGGGCGCGGCAACATCCTGATTTTGTTCACTGTGGTTGTGGCCTATGTTGCCGGGTTTATCGGCATCGGGACGCGCCTCGGGGTGACCACCTGGGCGGTACTGATCCTGCTCGGCGTCGTTCATCTGGGGCTGTCGGCGGCCGCCGACAATATTTTTTTCTGCCCCGCCACTTCCCTGAAGGTGGCCGTCTACCTGCTTGTGCAGCTGGCCATCTGCCTGGCGGTCCAATGCATCGGATCGGGTTACTTCTGGCTGATGATGATGCCGCTGGCTAGCACGGCGGCGGCGATCCTCTCCCGGTGGGCGAATGCGGTTTTTTATATGATGGTGTTGACCGCGTTCATGGCGCCATTAGGTTGGCAGCAGCCGGAAATTGCCATCCAAAACACGCTGATCTTCGGGTGCGCGCTGATTTTCGTATGGATCTTCACCGAGGTCTCGGTGCGCGACCAGCAGATCCGCAGGGATGTGGAGCGGCTGGCGCGGGAACTTGAGGAGGCCAACACGCGCCTAAGGGCGTCGGCCGCGCAGACCGAGGAGCTGGCCCGCTCGCGGGAACGCAACCGCATGGCGCGCGAGATCCACGACAGCCTGGGGCATTACCTGACGGTGGTCAACGTCCAGCTCGAGGCGGCCCGCGCGCTGGTGGAGAACAGAGGCTGGAAGGAAGCGGCGCCGGATTTGTATGCGACGCTTGAAAAAGCCCAGACCCTGACCCGCAGCGGCCTGGCCGATGTGCGCCGCTCCGTGGCGGCTTTGCGCGCCGATCCGATGGGAGAAAAACCGTTCCTCGAGGCCGTCAAGGCGTTGATCGCCGATAATCAGGAAGCCGGTTTGCTCGTTTCGTACAACCAGGTGAATTCCCCGCGGGCGTCGGCTCCGCAAACGGAACTGGCCCTGTACCGGACCCTGCAGGAAGCGTTGACCAACGTTCGCAAACACGCCCGCGCATCACGGGCGGATGTAATCCTGGAGTACCGGAAAGAAAACGTCCGATTGAGTGTGTCGGATAACGGAATCGGCATTTCCGATGCGGAGAATGACGAGGAAAAATTCGGCCTGCGGGGAATTCGCGAACGGGTCGAGCTCTTGCAGGGAAGGATGGAGATAAGCGCAAGCCCGGGCGGCGGGGTGAGGCTGATGGTGGAATTGCCGCTGAAGAAGGATACGTAGACCGACGCGGTCCCGGCTGAGGATTCTCGGGGATGACGGACCGCGCCGGTATCATTTGGAAATCAAACCGCCCCGTCCATGTGACGGGGCGGTTGTTTTATTTGGCAAATGGTTACGGAGTGATCGTAATGCTTTGGATCAGCGCGTCCAACAACGGGATGCCGGGAACGAAGGACGCCTCGGGTTGGGCGTTCAATTGGTTGGTGATATCGGCCATATAGGAGCTGAAATTATTCGCGAATTGCTCATCGCTCATCCCGCCCGGCAAGGGGAGAGGATTCGCCGGGAGGATCGGATTCGAAATCCGCAGGATCGCGGAAATGTAGTACTGCTCGTCGCTGGTCAATCCCTGGAATATCAAAAACATGTCGTGATTGTTGATCGGCGCAAAATATTGCGCGTACTGGCTGATAAAGCGGATCCCGCTTCCGCCCGCAAATGACACCACCTTGTACTGGGCATGAAACTCCTGCGCGGCGCCGAGAAGATCCATCACGGGAAGCGCATCTGCTCCGGGAGCGCCGCCGGCGATCAACGCCTTGAGTTTGTCCACGCTGGTGGATGCCTGGGGACGCAATGCCAGGAACTCCGCCAGGCGGTAGACATGGATCCGTCTAAAGTACACTTCACCGGGCAGAACATACCCTTCCAGCGTTACGCTCGTGTATTGGGGGAATTGAAAAGGATCATTCTCGATGTTTTCGGGAACCGTCTCACAGGTGTGGCCGGATGCCAGGGCGGGATCCAGGAAAAACGATAATTCATGGCATTGAACGTTGGGGGCGACCGTCGGTGTGAGGGTGACGGTGGGCGTCGCGGGAATGGCAACGGTTTCCGTCTGGACCGGGGGCATTTCGGTTCCGGGGAGCGGTGTCTCCTGGCCCGGGATGTTGCACGCGAGCATCAGGGCGGCGAGAATAAGCGTAAAAAGAAAAAGTCGTTTCATGCGTCCTCCTGTCAGCGGTCCATTATATATGAAACCAATATTTACCAGTAAGCGTCATTCCCGCGTGTTCTTAGCGGGAATCCAGTGGATGCGCTTCAGGAAGAATTCCATGGATTTCTGGATGCCCGCTACGTACGCGCGGGCATGACGAGCATTCTCCTGTGCCTTCCCATCGGAATGATATGATAAACACCGGGAAGACCTTTTCGCTTTTTGGCCGGAGATTAGCAGGCGATCCCGAAGGAGCCGCATGACGCCCATCCGAATTCTTATTGTCGACGACCAGGCCCTGTTCCGGGAAGGATTGCGCACGCTGCTTTCCGTTCAGGCGGGTTTGGAGGTTGTGGGCGAGGCCGGGAACGGCGAGGAGGCGCTCCGTCAGGCGGATTCCCTCAAGCCGGACGTCATCCTGATGGATTTGCAGATGCCGGTGATGGACGGCGCGGCCGCCACGCGCCGGTTAAAAACGCAGATGCCTTCCGTCAAGGTAATCATCCTCACCACCTTCGACGACGACGAGAACGTCTTCGAAGGCTTGCGCGCCGGGGCGGTGGGGTACCTGCTTAAGGACACGCCTTCGGCCAAGCTGGTCGAGGCGATCCGGCTGGCGGCGCGCGGGGAATCCTTTCTCGAGCCCTCGGTGGCAGCCAAGGTCGTGTCGGAGTTCGCGCGCCTCAGTCCGCGCCCGGCCGATGCGCTGGCCGAGCCGCTTTCCGAGCGCGAGCTCGAGGTTCTGCGGCTGGTGGCGCGCGGGGCAAGCAATAAGGAGATCGCCGCCGGACTGGTGATCGCGGAAGGCACGGTAAAGAACCATTTGACCAATATTCTCGCCAAGCTGGACGTGACCGACCGCACCGAGGCGGCCGTGAAGGCGCGGGAGCTGGGGTTGATCTAGAGCGCCGACGAAAGACCATGGACCGGTAAAACCGACGAAGGACGATGGATCATCGACCATGGCCGTTGTGTTAACGGGAACCTTTCGCATCAACCGGAAGAATTTCGCGACCCGATCCTAACCTCTCCCCCCGCTCCCCCGCTCGCGGGAACTTCGCATCGGAAAAACACCGATGCTCATCGCT
>CAZYSF010000032.1:0-6369 GCA_964649635.1 uncultured Anaerolineales bacterium
ATCCCGTCGCAAAGCGAATCCGGATGGCCGATGCCCTTGCGTTCGACGATCTCCACCGGATATTCTTCGATAAACCGTCCGACGGCTTCCGTGACCACGATATTCCGTTCCATTAAGCCTCCCGGGCTGTAAAAAAATCGCGCCGATCGTTCTTTCCGGCAATATCCGTCGAAACCGGCGCTTCACACCAAAAAAGCGCCGGTTGCCGATTGCGCCGTCCTATCACTGGGTATGTTTGTATTCGCTGGAAAGATGTAGCGCAGACGAAATTTCATCGCGGAGTTTACCATAGCGGGTGGAGAGCGTCAATTCGAAACCGTAAAACAAGCCGACCGCGGACCGATACAGAACCCAGCATCGCCCCAGCCGGCAGGGTTGCGGTGGTAATCGATACGTGGTTTTTTAAACCACGAAGACACCCGGACAGAAAGAAATTCTCGGATCTATTTTTTCTTGTTATCTTTGTGTCTTTGAGTCTTTGTGGTTTATTGCTTTTGCCTCCCTGTTTTTCCGTCAAGGCTGATGGGAAAAGAGGCCTTTCCACCGGCCAACCAGCGATGGAAAAAACGGGAGCGGTATGGGATAATTTCGGGGAGAGGGATTTCCCGTGCCCAACGATCCGCAGGACAACGAATACGGATTCTCGCTGGCCCGCATCGATTTTCAGCGCGCCCGCCAGCGGGCTTCGCTTCAGGAGGTGGTCAGCCGATTAACGGGGAAATCGGCCGATTTGCTTTCCTTCGAGGAAGTCCGGGAAAAATTGCATGCCGTCGGCACCGGGGTGAACCGCGGCGTGCAGAACATCCCGCTGGATTCGATCGTGGGCAGTGTCGGGCGCTATACCGATTTTTCCCGGACCTTCCTGCCGAAGAATCCGAGCGACGAGGAACGCTGGGCCAAGGTCATGAGCCTGGTGACCGATCCGCAGGGAGGGGGCCTTCCGCCGATCGAAGTGATCAAGCTCGGCGACGCCTATTTTGTGCAGGACGGGCATCACCGCGTATCGGTCGCCCGCCAGCTCGGCGCGCAGACGATCGAAGCCTACGTCAATGAAGTCACCACCCGGGTGCCGCTTTCCCCCGATTCCGATCCGGAAGACCTGATCCTGAAGGAGGAATACGCGACATTCCTGGAAGCAACGCAGCTGAAGAAGATCCGTCCGGATTCCGATCTCGAGTTGACCGTTCCGGGAATGTACGCGGACCTGCTGGATCACGTCCAGGTCCATAAATATTTCACTGGGCTTAATGAAAAACGCGATGTGCCGATCGACGAGGCCGCCGCCCATTGGTACGACAACATTTACCTGCCGGTGGTCGAAGCGATCCGCGAGCGGAAGATCCTCGATGAATTCCCCGGGCGGACGGAAGCCGACCTGTACCTGTGGGTTTCGGAGCACCGGGCGGAGCTGCAGCAGGGGCTGGGCGATTTCATATCCCCGGAATCCGCCGCCCAGGATCTGGCGGATAAATTCGGAACGCGGGCGGGCCGGGTTGCGGCGCGGATCGGGAAGAGCCTGGCGCGCGCGATGGTTCCGGACGCACTGGAAAGCGGCCCCCCCACCGGCGCGTGGCGGGAATCCAAAGCCGATCAGGATGAGGAACGCCTGTTCGGCGGTCTGCTCGTGCCGATCGGCGACGAAGCCGGCGGCTGGACGGCGCTGGACCAGGCGTTTATCTTCGCCCGGCGCGAGTCTTCGCGGATTCAAGGGTTGCATGTCGTGCGCAACGGGGAAACGGCTGAAGATGAGAAATTTGGATCCCTGCGCGCGGAGTTTGCCCGGCGCTGTGAGCAAGCCGGGCTGACCGGCGGGCTGGCGGTTGAGGCGGGCGACGTCGCCCACGCCATTTGCGACCGCGCGCTGCTCGCGGATCTGGTCGTGCTGACACTCACCCACCCGCCCGCGGACCAGCCCTTCCTGCGCCTGGGTTCCGGTTTCCGGGCGCTCATCCAAAAATGCCCGCGGCCGATCCTGGCGATCCCGGACAAACCAACGGCACTTTCCCGCGCGCTGGTGGCCTACGACGGCGGCGCAAAATCCAAGGAAGCGCTGTTCGTCGCCGCCTACCTCGCCTCGCGCTGGAACATCCCGCTGACGGTGCTTTCCGTCGAAGAATCCGGCACGGACGCGGAAGACATGCTGGAGGAGGCGGACGAGTATCTCCACACCCGCGGTGTGCGGGCCTCCCTCATGCTGCGCGGCGGGCCGGTGTCCGCTGCGATCCTGCGCGCGGCCGGGGAGACCGGCAGCCAGCTGCTGATCCTGGGCGGGTATGGAAGCCATCCGGTGCTGGAAGCGGTGCTCGGCAGCCAGGTGGACACCGTCCTGCGCCAAAGCCGCCTCCCGATGTTAATCTGCCGTTGAGCAGGTGATGATGGAAACCCTATTTGAAAAACCGCATCGCCGGTTGAATCTTCTGACAGGCGAGTACGTGCTGGTCTCCCCGCACCGCACCAAGCGCCCCTGGCTGGGAATGGTGGATGCCGCGCCGGCCGCCGCCCGGCCGCCGTACGACCCCGGCTGCTACCTCTGCCCCGGGAACGAACGGGCGGGAGGCGGGCGTAATCCGGCGTACTCCGGAACATTCCTGTTCGACAACGATTACGCGGCGCTGCTCCCCGGCGCCGAGCCGGAAACTTTAGACCGCGGGAAGCTTCTGCGGGCGGAGACCGAACGCGGGCTTTGCCGCGTGCTGTGCTATTCCCCGCGCCACGACCTGACGCTCGGGAATATGGAAAGCGCGGCCCTGCGGAAGGTGGTGGATGCCTGGACGGATCAATATGCCGAACTCGGGGCGCTGCCCTTCGTCCGGCACGTGCAGATCTTCGAAAACAACGGCGCGATGATGGGCGCCAGCAGCCCGCATCCGCACGGACAGATCTGGTCGGAGGAGCAGGTTCCGAACGAACCCGCCAAGGAAACGGACCGCCAGCTCCGGCATTGGCAATCTCAAAAATCCTGCCTGTTGTGCGATTATCTCGATGTGGAAGACGCGCAACAGGAACGGATCGTATGCCGGAACGATTCCTTCACCGTGCTGGTTCCCTTCTGGGCGGTGTGGCCGTACGAGACGATGCTCCTGTCGCGTTCGCACCGCGGGGCGCTTCCGGACCTCTCGGAAAAAGAACGCGCCGACCTGGCGGACATCCTGCCCCGCCTGATCCGCGCTTACGACCGGATCTTCGACGCGCCCTTTCCGTACAGCATGGGATTTCATCAGCGGCCGACGGACGGCGAGCAGCATCCGGAGTGGCATTTCCACGCGCATTTTTTTCCGCCGCTCCTGCGATCGACCACGATCCGAAAATTCATGGTCGGATATGAATTGCTGGCCCAGCCGCAAAGAGACATCACGCCCGAATCCGCAGCCGAGCGGTTGATGTATTTGGTTAAATAAGATATAATATATCCATTATAGACGTGGGACTCCGAATAGAACCCCGAATCCAGGTAATGAATTGCTATTTCGATTTACAACCTCAAAAAGGTAACTGAACAAGCAGCGGTTTGTCATTGCGAGCGACCCCTTCGTTGCACTCAGGGCAAGCTCCGGGAGCGAAGCAATCCCCTTCTTACATTGAAAACCGGAGATTGCTTCGTCGCTCCGCTCCCCCCGCTTCGCAATCAAGACTGCTCAAGGAGCAAAGGCGAGCAGTCTTGCTCCGCGGGGGCAGGCTCGCAATGACAATCACGGCATTTTTAAATGCCTGCAATCTCTTCCCATTCAAAGAATTGCAGTCACGCTTCAGAATCAGTATGCGCGAAGGGAGATGGACCATGAAGAAAATTTCCCGCAGAGAATTCATCCGCCTGATGACCAAAAGCGCCGGAGCGGCCGCCGCGATGCAGTTGCTCCATGCCTGCGGAATGACTCCCGCGATGAATACCGTGACGCCGACCAGGACGCCGTTCAAACCCGTCGGACAGCAGGTGACAAAAATGGGCTCAATCGCCGGAGCGGTCAACCCGACCGGCACGCCGCTCCCCAGCGAGACGTCCACGTCAACCGGTATGCCCGCCACCGGGACGGCCACCCCTGCGGCGGAATCGGCCTATCTGGCGGTGGCGCGCGGAGGGGACGATCCGGAAGCGCTCGTGCGCGCCGCAGTCGTTGCCCTCGGCGGTATGGGGCGGTTTGTGCCCTCCGGCGCGAATGTGATCATCAAACCCAACGTATGCACGTCCAATCGTATATATGAGGGTGCGGCCACGACCAATCCATGGGTAGTCGGCGCGCTGGTAAAAATGTGCTTCGAAGCGGGCGCAGGCCGGGTGCGCGTATTCGATTATCCGTTCAACGGGAGTTCTCCGACGAATTACAAAACCAGTGGAATCGCCGACCAGGTACTGGCAGCCGGCGGCGGACTGGAAAGTGTGGACTGGAATAAATTCATCCAAACCTCACTTCCAGCCGCGCGGAGTTTGCGTTCAGCGGCTTTCTACAGCGAGGTGATCGATGCGGATGTGGTCATTAATGTACCCATCGCAAAACACCACAGCGGCGCCGGCTTGACGCTTGGCATGAAAAACTTGATGGGCGTGGTCCAGGATCGAATTGCCATCCATAACGACCTTCATCCTCGGATCGTGGATTTGGCGGATTTTCTCCGTCCGGAATTGACCGTCATAGACGCCGTACGGATTTTAACCGCCAACGGACCGATAAGCCAAAGCCTTAACGATGTGCGAGTGATGAATACGGTCATCGCCTCAGCGGACATTGTCGCGGCCGACGCGTACGCCACCCGCCTGTTCGGCTGGACGGATCCCAACCGGCTTGCCTACGTGCGGATCGGCCATGAAATCGGGCTGGGGCGCAGCGACCTGGAAAACCTGGAGATCGAGGAAATCGAGGTGGGGTGAACCACTCCCTACCTCATCCCCCTCCCCTTTCTCCTAGCTTATGTCCAGGAAAAGGGGGAGGGGAAGGGGAGGGGGATGAGGCTGCTTCACAACCAGTCCACAGGTTTCCCGGGTAGAATATTTTCACTTAAGAAAACCGGAGCAAAGCCATGAAATTTACAAGACGGGATTTTTTGCGCTGGTCGATTCTGGGCGCGGGCGCGTCGATCGGCGCGCAGATGTTAAGCGCGTGCGCACCGGCCGCATCCGGCGGGATGACCCGCCTGCCTCCCCCCACCCCGGGAGCGGGATCCACCTACCTGGCCGTCGCGCGGGGAGGGGACGATCCGGAGGCGTTGGTGCGCCGGGCGGTGGCCGCGCTCGGCGGGATGGAACGCTTCGTCCCGAAGGGCGCGAACGTCGTCATCAAACCGAATGTCTGCACGGCCGGGCGCGCGTATGAATATGCCGCCACAACCAACCCGTGGGTGGTCGGCGCGGTGGTGAAGCTGGCGCGCGAAGCGGGGGCCGCGCGCGTGCGGGTCTTCGACAATCCGTTCGGCGGAACCGCCGAAGACGCCTTCGCCTCAAGCGGGATCGCCGAGCAGGTGGCGGCCGCCGGCGGCGAGGTGGAGTATCCGTCCGCGATGAAATTTGTCTCGGTCGACCTCCCCGCCGGAGAGACGCTTAAATCCACCGTCGTGTACGGCGACGTGTTCGACGCCGACGTGCTGATCAACGTCCCGCTCCCGAAGCACCACAGCCTGGCCCAACTCACCATTGGAATGAAGAACATGCTGGGCGTGGTCCGCGACCGGCCGCTGATGCACGCCTCCTTGAACCAAAAGCTGGTCGACCTCAACCAATTTCTCGTCCCGACCCTGACGATCGTCGACGCGGTGCGAATTCTCACCGCCAACGGACCCACCGGCGGGAACCTGGAAGACGTGCGCAAGCTGGATACGGTGATCGCCACCCACGACGGGGTGGCGGCGGACGCCTTTGCGACGACGCTATTCGGGTGGGAGGATCCCCAGCGGCTGCAGTATGTGAAGTTCGGCGCGGAACGCGGAATCGGACGCAGCGATCTGCAAAATCTGCGGATCGAGGAGATCTCCGTTGGCTGACAAATCCCGCAGGCTGTTCCAATGGAAAGACCGTTACTGGCGGGTGGCGCGTTCCGCCGTCCAGGCGGTTACGCTCGCGCTCTTCCTGTTCCTCTTCCTGCGAACGGTGCGCGGCGGTTTGCCCGCACAGGCCGGAACCCTGTTTTTGCATCTGGATCCGCTGGCGATGCTGGCGGGCCTGCTTGCCGCAAAGGCTTACGTCAAAGGCATGGCGCTCGCGCTGCTGACCATCGGCCTGACCGTCCTCTTCGGACGGGCCTGGTGCGGCTGGATCTGCCCGCTCGGGACCACGCTCGATATCTTCCATCCGCGCCGCTGGAAAAATAAACAGCCCTCCATCCCCGAAGCCGCGCGCGGGATCAAGCATTTTCTGCTGACCCTGATCCTGACCTCCGCGCT
>CAZYSF010000033.1:0-2367 GCA_964649635.1 uncultured Anaerolineales bacterium
GAAGCACGTCGCGGTTGGATTCCGCAAACAGGAAGGAGGGCGATTCATGAACGTTCAAACCCAGCCCGTGCCCGATCAGATGAACATACCCGCTTTCCGTTTTTGGATCGCTGCGGACCGTCGGATGGCCCTTCGCTTCGAACAGGCTGCAGACCGCCGGCTGTACCTCGTTCGCGCGCATCCCGGCGCGGATACGCTCTTCCGCGTCCGCATACGCCAGCAGGACCTGGCGATGCAGATCCTCCGCCTCTTCCGGCGCGTAGCCCATGCACCAGGTGCGGGTGATGTCGTAAAAATATCCGCCGCCCATTTCGCACGGGAAGAGGTCGAATACGATCGTCTTTCCCATCCGGACCGGTTCCGCGTCGGTGCCGGTCGAATGCGGGATCGCGGAGTCGCGCCCCTGGGCGAAGATGGTTCCTTCCGGAGCCTCGGCGCCGTGCCCCGCCAGGGCGCGCCGGATGAATGCTTTCACGTCGCCGATCGTGAGCGTTGTGCCGCCGCGCCCGACGAGCACTTCTCCGCGCGCCGAATGCGAGGAAAGGAATTCGGCCGTTTCCCCGATCACCGCCGTGGAGACCTTCCCGATCGACCGGATTCGATCAATCTCGTCCGGGCTCTTTGTGGAGCGTGCCCGCATCAGGACCGGGTCCTCGCCCTCGGACACGAGTTGGATATCCGGCGCCTGCGACGGCAGTGCGGCGAGCATGGCATAGGTCGAGGAGAGTTCCACATTCCCTCCGATCGCCACGCGTCCGCGGATGCCCATCTCCCGGAAAATCCGCGCCATGCGGATCGCCCCGGCTTGGGCCGCATTTCCCCCCGCTGCCTTCACGATTTCGTCAAGATTGAATTCGTTGAGGTTTCGGCAGCGCAATCCCGTCCGCGCCGCCTCCTCCCGTTCCATCGGGTAGTGAAAAAGGATCGGAGGCTCGCCCTGTTTTTTAATCAAATCCGCCCGGGTGATGTTGGCTATGCCCGTAAAGTACACCAGTGCCGGGTTATGGTTGGCCGGACCCGTAATCCACATGGCGTCCAGGCCGCGTTCCCGCATCAGTCGATCCAGGTCTTGTTTCATGGCCCACCCCGTATATTTCGAATTAATAAGCTGTAATGCTTTCCGGTTCCGCCCGTTATCCCCCTTAAAGATTATAGCAGTGGTGGGCTGGAATGGAGGCGGGCATGCTGAACTTTTTTAAGCGGATTTATTCCGCCGGGGGTGGCAACCGTGGTATTATGAGGCCGCGAAGGCATATGAGTACACCGCAGAAAATCACCATTATCGAAGGCCCGCCGCCCGTTTTTGAAGATCCGGGCGCGGCATGGCCCGCCAGTCTGGGAGACAGCATCCGCCCCTACCGTTCCGCCCTGACGCGGATGCGGACGTTTAACGGACCGGCGCTGGTCGAACGCTGCTACCATGCCTGGAAAAAACGCGAACCGATGGTGCTCGAATTCCGCGCCCCCGACGGGCGGATCACCCAGGCTCCCATTCAAGCCGCCCGGTACGTCCCCACGGCGGAAGGGCAGCTGCTGATGCTCTGGGTCCGGCTCGATCCGGAAGAAGTGGAAACCGAACGCGATTCCGGGGATTGAGAGGTTGCATGCACTACGGTCCAATGAGTTCCGAAATTGACGCCACCCGTTACCCCGACCTGCGCAAGTGGGTCGTCGGATGCCTCGCCAGCCATAAAAAACCAAACGAAATTATTTTTCAACTATGCCGCCGGACGGGCTGGGATTGGGGCCAGGCCAAGAAATTCGTGGAACAGGTCGTCGAGATGGACCAGAAAGTGGTTCACCAGAAGCGCATGCCGTTGCTGCTGTTTTTCGGCGTCTTTTTAATTATCAGCGGGGCCATTTCCTTCATATCCGCCTTTTATGACCTGACAGCAGTTCTTTCGACTCTCGAACCTCCCCTGGACGCTCAAAAAATCTTCAATGCGGCGCTCATGTCCCAGTCAATTTACTTGATGCTCGGCAAATTGGCATACGGATTGCTCGGGGTCGTCGGCGGAAGCTACGGGACCTTAAGCGCCGTGAAAGCCGCGATGACCGGCGAAGGGGAAGACCTGCTAAAAAGCGGACCACAGCCTTAGAGGCAACCGCGCGGCAATCTGGGCCTTTCGGGAGTTTGGTCAAGTTAATCCGAAGTTGGAAAATCCGTCGAAATCTACACACCCACCAAGGAGGAGTTCAATGAATACCAAGTCCATGCTTCTGGCCGGGGGTCTGGCGGGGATTGTGATGGGCGTCCTCGCCGCCATCCCATTGATCGGCATCCTCAGCTCTTGCTGCTGTCTCTGGGCAGGCCTTTGGGGCTGCGGCATTCTGGCCGTTTGGGTCTACCGCCTGAGCAATAAAACC
>CAZYSF010000034.1:0-4684 GCA_964649635.1 uncultured Anaerolineales bacterium
GAGCAACCCAAGCGCCGGCTCGATGAGATTCCCGACCATCAGCGGCAATTCGATTAACAGCCCGATTTGCGCGTAGGTCAGGTGCAGGTCGTCGCGGATGACCGGCCAGGCCGCCCCGATCGTGCCGAATGCTAGCTCGTCGAGAAATTCGATCGCCAGAAAGACCGCCGCCAGACCCGCGGGCACGGCCAGCCGTCGAAACAGGTTGCGGGATACGGGGGAGGGATCTGCCAAGTTAATGCTCAGAAGGCAAATGGAGGAAGAAAATCCAAAGGTAAGGGAGACGGTTGGAAGAACCGCCGGGTCGTACGGGCATCTACCAGCGCGACATCCTGCGCGGTTTCATCATTGTGTAAACCATGAAGCCCGCGCCCCCGAGCAGCGCCAAACCGATCAATCCCACCCAGAGCGAACCGGAACCGCCGCCTTCATCGCCGGGTTTTACCGGCGTGTTCGTCTGCACGGCGAAGCTTATTTTGGCCGTGGCTCCCGCTTCCAGAGTCAGGGATTTGTTCATTTCGCCGGTCGGATTGAAATTCTTCGGGGAGGCCGCCGCAATTTGATACTCGCCGGCGGGAATGTCGACAAAGCAATATTCCTCGGTCGGGTCGTCGATGGTGTGGTTCCCGACTTCGGTGCCGTTGACGAGCGCCACGCTGACCTGCCCTCCGGCCACCAGCGCCTCGGTATCCGCATTCTGCGATCCGTCGCCGTTGATATCATTGAAGAATGAAACACAAATGGTGCCTTTGCCGGTCACGGGCAGGGGCGAGGGGGTTGCGGACGGGAGAAAGGCCAGGGTCGGTTCGGCGTGGGTCGGCGTAACGACCCGCAGGATCAGGACCTTGCCGACCTGGAGCGGATCATCGCGACTGATGTTGTTCAGCCGTTCGAGTTCGTCGATCGGGACCCCGGTTATGGCCGAGATCTTCCACAACGTATCGCCGTCCTGCACGGTGTACAGGATTCGCCCGTCGGCGAGCGGCGTCGCGGTCTGATACGCGGTCGGCTGAAGCGCAGCGCTCCCCGACGGTCCGGCCAGCGCCGGAATGACGGCGGTCGTCAGGAAAAAGACGGCGATAAGAATCGAAGACAGCAAAGATCGCATGGGATTCCCTCGTTTTGAATAAAACGGGTCCGATGGGGGGATTATAGCCTTATCGCGGGAACGGCTCCAGCCTGGTAGGTACCTCGCTAAATAAAGGGGTTTTATTGCAGGAAGAAACCTGTAAACCTGTCACCCGGAGCGAAGGGGTCTACAAACGCAGGAAGAGATGCTTCGCTGCGCTCAGCATGACAATTCTATTTAGGGCTGTAATAATTAACGCAAAGACGCAAGAGCGCAAAGAAACCCAATAATTCAACCGGTTGAATAATCCGTGCAATCCTTTATCCATCCGTGCATTCCGTGGTTTAAAACAGCCCGCGCAGGATGATCAACAGCCCCAGCACCGCCAGCGGGATGCCGATCACCGCGCCGACGACGGTCAGGGAGACGATCCCGCCCGCGAGCATCAGGACGGCTCCGAGAATGACCGCCACGAGGCGGCCGGTGAGGCCGATCAATCCGGCAAGCAGTTTCCAGAGTGCGATGAACGGCCAGAGGATCCAATGGGCGCGATGTTTGGGTTGCGGCATGTAGGGTCCTTTCGGCGAATGGTTTCTCAACTACCCATTCCTACGAATCATCGGAACCCGGGTTGCGCCGTTCCGGCGATACGGACGCCAGCTCCGACAGCAACCGCAGGTCGTCGCGCGTGCCGAATGCAAAGATTTGCATGCCCTCGAGAAAGCGGGTTTCGGGTCCGGGGCGCTGGTTTGCCGCGGCCCCCGGATTTTTGTATGCCAGCACCGAGACGTTGAGCTGCAGCCGGGACTTGGCCTCCGCCAGAGTCAAGCCGGCGAGTTTCGACGCTTGGCCGACCTTGACCTGCTCCAGCAGCAATTCCATGCCGCCCGCGTGCGCGACTTCTTCGAGAAAATCCGCTATCTCCGGATGCAGCAGCATGGTCACCATGCGGCGACCGGAGATGCTATAGGGCAGAAGGACGCGGTTGGCTCCGGCGCGGAGCAGTTTCGATTCCGACTCTTCGAAATTGGCGCGGGCGATGATGTTCAGGTCCGGGTTCAGCCCGCGGGCGGTGAGGGTTATATAGACATTCTCGGCGTCGGAATCCACCGCGGCCACCAATCCCCGCGCGCGGCGGATCCCCGCCTGTTCGAGCAGCGCTTCGTTCGCGGCGTTGCCCTGCAGGGCCAGGTATCCGAACCGGCGGGTCTGCTCCATGCGTTCGGCTTCCTTCTCCACGACGACAAATGGAACGCCCTCGGATTTCAGGTCCTGCGCCACGAATCTTCCGACGCGGCCGAATCCGCAGACGATGACATGGCGGTTAAGCGTATCCAGCATTTTTCGTCTCCTTCGCGCATCCCATTGCGCGCGCCATTGGCCTGAGACCAGATATTCCACGCTGGCTGTGACCGTATAGGCCGCGACCCCGCCGCCTCCCAGGATCAGGAGTATCGTGAAGATCCGGCCGGCCGGGGATAGCGCATGCAGTTCCCCAAAGCCGACCGTGGTCAGAGTGATCACGGTCATATACAGGGAATCCAGCAGGTCGAATCCTTCCAAGATCCGGTAACCGGCGGTGCCAAGGCACACCAGCAATACAAGGGCGAGCGCGGTTTTCAGGAGGTAAGCGAGGGGGTTCCGCGGTTTTGTGGGTTCCACGCCGGGCTCCGGGGGCAGGTGGTGGGGAGGATGGGGATTGCGGAACGGATCCTGCGGATGCCTAAGCTGAAGCGGCGGTGGAGACGGCCTCGGCCGGTTCCTTCACCAGCTTTTGGAACGTGATTTCCTTCAAGCGGGAAACCAATTCCTCCTGCAGCCGGCACCACACCGGGCCCACGAGGCATTCCTTCCCGAATTGGCAGATGGAAAGGTCGAGTGCGCATTCATTAATGGAGAGGGGGCCGTCGATGGCTTCGATTACTTCCAGAAGTGTGATCTCGCCCGACGGACGCGCCAGTGTCACTCCGCCCCGCGCGCCGCGGGAGGTGTTAACCAGCCCGGCCACGGAAAGCTGGGAGATGATTTTGGCGAGAAACGAAGGGGGAATGTGCTTGGCTTCGGCAATCAGGTTTGTCGGAGCCCGGCCCTTTTTCTCGTTTTCCGCCAGATACAGGATGGCACGGATGGCGTAATCGGCCTGGCGTGTGATTTCCATAGGAGCCTTCTTGGGTTTTCCGGATGGGAAATATCATATTCCACCTTTCGGTTTGCGGCAAGTGGCAACCCGCCTATTCCAAGGCGCTTAAGGCTGGAGGTGCCCAGGAAACCCGGGAATTCAAGGCTTTTTCTTATCCCTTGAAATAGAATACAATTCCGGTACCGCTTTTGGCGGCTTAGTATTCTAAATGGAGGTTGGATGAAGGATATTTGTGTAATCGGGGTGGGGTATGTCGGGCTGGTCACGGCGGCCGGGTTTTCGGATCTTGGCAACCGGGTGACCGCGCTGGATATCAATGAAGAGCGGGTGAACAACCTGCGCAAAGGGATTCTCCCGATCTACGAGCCGGGGCTGGAAGAGGTCGTCCGTCGCAATGTTCAGGCCGGCCGGCTGTCCTTCACCACATCCTATGCCGAGGGTCTGGAGCAGGCGGACTTTGCTTTCATCGCGGTCGGAACTCCGGAAGGCGTGGACGGCGAGGCGGACCTGCGCTACGTCCGCGACGCGGCGGAAGCGATCGCCAGGGCGATGGTCCGGCCGCTGGTGGTGGTCAACAAATCCACGGTTCCGGTCGGCACGGGGGACTGGGTGTCCGAGATCATCCGCTCGCACCTGGCCAAACCGCTGGCGTTTTCGGTGGTTTCCTGCCCGGAGTTCCTGCGCGAAGGCTGTGCGCTCGCGGATTTTTCCAATCCGGCGCGGACGGTGCTCGGGTCGATGGACCGCGAGGCGGCCGACAAGGTGGCGCAGCTGCACCTCCCGCTGCGGGCGCCGATCGTGATCACCGACCTGCGTACGGCGGAGATGATCAAGTACGCGTCGAACGCGTTCCTGGCGACAAAGATCTCCTTCATCAACGAGATCGCCAATGTTTGCGAAGCCCTGGGTGCCGACGTGAAGGAAGTGGCCAGCGGGATGGGCTACGATCCGCGCATCGGCCGGCAATTCCTGGAAGCGGGCATTGGCTACGGCGGGTCCTGCTTTCCCAAGGACGTCAAGGCGCTGGCCCACATGGCTTCGGTGCAGGGGCGCAACCCGCAGCTCCTGCAGGCGGTAATGGACATCAACGACGACCGCATGCGCATGCTGATCGAGCATGTGGAAAGCCTGCTCGGTAAAATCGAGAAAAAGGAAATCGGGCTGCTGGGGCTGGCGTTCAAATCCAACACCGACGACATCCGCGAGGCGCCCGCCCAGAAGATCGCGGCGCTGCTGCAGGAGCGCGGCGCCGTGGTGCGCGGGTATGATCCGGTGGCGATGGACAACGCGGCGCGGACGATCCCCGGGATCCGCATGTGCAGCGACCCGTACACCCTGGCCGACGGGGCGGATGCGCTGGTGGTCATCACCGACTGGAACGAGTTCAAGCAGCTCGATCTGCCGAAGGTGAGGAACCTGATGCGCACCCCCAACCTGATTGACGGGCGCAACATTTACGAGCCGGAGGAGATGAA
>CAZYSF010000035.1:0-4136 GCA_964649635.1 uncultured Anaerolineales bacterium
AAGACCGGCATGAGCACGCTGTTCCAGACCGCCTTGCGCAATCCGCGGATCATTTCCTCCTGGGTCAGTTCGGTCCCGCCCAGGTATTTTTCCAGTAGTTCATCCTCGCCCTCCGCGGCCGACTCCATTAAAGCCACCCGCGCTTGTTCGGCGGCGGCTTTCATATCGGCCGGAATTTCAACCGCTTCCTTGCCGGCGCCCATCCGGGCTTTCATCGCCATCAGGTCGATCACGCCCTTGAAGGACTGGCCCTGGCCGATCGGCAGCTGCACCGGGACGAGCTTCACACCCGGGAGGTTTTTCGCGCTCGCCATCGCCCGCTCGTAATTGGCGTTTTCGCGGTCCATCTTGGCGATTACCACGAAGCGCGGGAGTTTGAACTCCTCGCAGTACTGCCAGGTCAATTCGGTGCCGACTTCCACGCCGGCCGTCGCATCCACCAGCACCATCGCGCCGCTGGCCACCCGCAGTGCGGAGATTACCTCGCCGACGAAATCCGGGAATCCGGGCGTATCGAGCAGATTGATTTTGCAATCCTGGAATTCGATGGGGATGACCGAGGTGGAGAGGGAGATTTTACGGCGGATTTCTTCGTCTTCGAAGTCCGACAGTGTTGTCCCGTCGGCGATCTTCCCCAGGCGGGTGGACCCCCCGGTGAAGTGCAGAAAGGCCTCGACCAGAGTGGTCTTGCCCGCGCTGCCGTGCCCGATCAGCGCCACATTGCGGATGGCATCGGTACCGTATTCCTTCATGCGCTCTTGTCAACCTCCAGGGACGGGAGCCGGTCGCTTCCCGCGGGGTGTGTGGACTTTTTAAAAGGAAGAAGGCAGATTTCCGAAGGCGGCGGTATTGTAAAGGACGCGGGTGCGGTTGTCAAAGAGATGTTTGTGTTCGTCATTCCCGCGCGTTTTCGTTCGTCATTCCCGCGCCTGCCCCCGCGGAGCATCCCCACTCGTTCTTGATTCATGAGTGGGGATGCGTGCGAAGCGGGGGTGTACTAAGCGGGAATCCACGACAATCTCATAGAAGACCCTACTTGTAATGGGAGATCCCTGGATCCCCGATACGAACACCCGGGGAAGACGATCATCCGACGCGCCTGACCTCGCAGGCAAAGTTTTCGTCATGCCCGCGCGTTTTTGTCCGTCATTCCGGCGTGCTTTTGTCCGTCATTCCCGCGTGGTCTTAGCGGGAATCCAAGACAAACACCCATGAATCCTTCGGCAGTAAAAAAAGGGTGGATCCCCGATAAGGACACCCTCGCTCCGCAACCATTCCCACTCATATACCAATTGCGAGTGGGAATGCTCCACGAGGGCAGGCTCGGGGATGACGATCTTACTGATACCCCGCGTCTGTCTATTCCAGCGAATACAGCGTATATCCGTCGCCGAACCGTTCCATTACCGGGAGCAGCGCGCGCAGCCGGTCCAGCTCCTCCCAATCCGCTTCCGTATATTCGCTCCGTGTGTCGTGCTCGAACTTTGCGCCCGTCTCGAAAAGCAGGATGTGGGTCCAGCCTTCCTCCCGCCACTGCGCAAGAATTTCCTCCGCCGTCAGCCCGCTGCGCACCGCCAGGTACCAGCGGTCGATCGTGGCATCCTCCGAGCAGGCCTGCCCGCAATAAAAACCGCGCGGCTCCCACAGCATCAGCACCTGCGAGCCATCCGGGAGCGTCCGCGCGAAATCCGCCGCCCACAAATACCAGCCAAGGTTTTTCTCGAGGTATTCGCTGCGCGAGAGGTTTCCGGAAAGATAATCCGGGACGCCGGAGGCGATCCAGGACCGGGCGAATCCCGCAAGCTGGACCGCGAGCACGAGCGCGCACAAAAAGGCCGCCGCCGCACCGAGGCGGTCTTGTGAGACCCGGAGAGTCCACAAACCTTCGAATCCATACGCCGCCAGCAGCGCGATCCCGGGGAAGAGCGGCAGATACAAACGCGGCTGGACCAGCAACTCGGAGAAAAATCCCCCCACCCCGCAAACCGCCCAGAATAGCAGAGCGCTCAGTCCGCAAAGCTTCAGCAGGAACCGCGCCGCAGGCGGCTCGCCGGCGCGGCGCACCAGCGCGCCCGGCAGGAACGCCAGCAGGAGCGGGCCGATCGTACCCGCGAAGGGCGGCGCGCCGTGGGAACCGATCGTCGATTGCAGCAGCGGCATCACGGCCGCCATCCACCACGCGCCCTCGAGCGGCTGCCTGTTGAAGAAGGCCAGTTTCAGCTCAGCCGGCGATCCGGTATCGAGAAGCGGCGGGAGCGGATTCCCATAGAACGCCAGCCCGCGGATGATCCACGGCAAGAAGGCCAGGGAAAAACCTGCCGTTAAAATGGCGGCGTCCCGGAGGGATACTTTCCATTTGGGCAGCGATAGAATCGAAAGGATCAGCACCCCGAGGATGATGCCGGCCGTGTATTTAGTGCCGGCCGCAAACCCGGCGAACACCCCCGCCAACGCGATCCACATCGCGTGTTCTTCCTTGTACGAAAGCGCAACCAGCGCGGCGAACCCGAACAGCGCGGACACCCAATCCACGTAACCCCACCCCATCGATCGGGCCAGCGTATCTCCTGAAAGCAGCAGCGCGGCGGGAAGCAGGGCGTGCCGCAAGCCCAACCGGCGCGCGGTTCCGGTCAGGCCCAGGAGGGCCAGGCAGGCCGCCCCCCATCCCAGCACCGCCGCGGTTTCGCCCCGCCCGGTCAGCCCCATCGCCGCGGCATACAGCATCTCCCCGGACTGCGGCATCTCCCGGAAAAGCGAATCGCCGGCGTACGAAAGCGATCCTCCGGCGAGGATCTGCTGCGGGATGCGCAGGTGGTAGACGAGCGCGTCCCATGCGGCGGGCGGCGCAAGCGCCGCCCCGAGGGAAAGCGCAAGCGATCCGGCGACGAAGCATCCCAACCCAAGCGCGAACGCACCCCGTTCAACCGGCGGACGGAGCGGGTGCTTTGCGAAATCCGCAATCCCGCGCAGCATAGGCCATGAGACCAGCAGCGTCAAACCGGCGCAGAGCACCAGCACCGCGGGGCGGGTCAGCATCCCGGCCCAGGCGGTCCCGAGGAACAGCAGGGCCAACGTTCCCAAACCGAGCGCTCCGGATACCGCGATCCGTTCGAGCGATCGCATTCCGCCTGCGCGCAGGCACAGGCGGCCGATCCCGACCGCGATCCACAGGATCCACCCGGCCGCCGACAGGTCGATCAGCATGTCCCGGATCCTCTCCCAGGCTTCGGGCGGGAGCGGCTTGTGAAAAATGTTGAAAACCGCGATCGGGATGATCAACCAGAGGAACGCTGCAATGAAAACCAGGACGCGCCGAAGGGTAATGCTTCCTTCGGGCGGGGAGCCATCCGGGGAGGGACCCTGCTGGGAACGGTCGGTCATCACGCTATGCCTTCCTTCATGCAGGAGCGGGAACAAGGGCGGCAGTCGATCTCAACCATTATATGGAGCGGGTGATGGGATGTCAAAAAGGCAAGACCGGCGCGATGGAGTGATCGTCATGCCTGCGAAAACAACGTATACTTAGCTTGATACGATTATTCATACCGGCCGCCGCCGCCGGCGGTCCGGCAACCGCCCAATGGAGGAAAACCTCATGATGGATTCCATTCGCCGGGGATTCGGGTTTCTCAAACAGGCTGCCGGCATGGCGGCCAAGGATCCGGACCTGCTCAAGCCTTCCATATACTCTCTGATTGTCGGCGGAATCGCCACCGTGATCCTGGCCGCGCCTACGCTCTTGGTGGCGTTTGCAGTCGGAGACAGCAAGATCGGGCAGATCGTTCTGATCGTTATGGGATTCGTAACCCTTTTCGTCGAATACACCATCACCTATGTTTTCGCCGGGATGACCGTCCGGCTGGTATACGATTACCTCACCCAGGGCGACGGACGGATGGATCAAGCCTGGGCAACCGTACGGCGGGATTTCTTCGATATTGTGACCCTGGCGGCGGTCTCCGCGCTGGTCAAGCTGGTGGAAAACATGGCCAATTCGCGGCGGGGAAGGCAGCGGAACGCGGCCGCTTCCATCGCCGGAGTGCTCGCATCCATTCTCAATAGAGTCTGTACCGTCGCCACCTTCTTCATCCTGCCGGCGATGATCCTCGAGGACCTGGATCTCGCGAAGGGTATCA
>CAZYSF010000036.1:0-3899 GCA_964649635.1 uncultured Anaerolineales bacterium
ATCGGTCAGATCCAGCGGGCAGACCGGTTCCAGGCTGGAGAGGTGGACTCCGCGCAGGCGTTCGGCATCCGGCGCCCGGCGGACCGCGGCCAGGACATGGAACCCGTGCGCGGCCAGGGAAAGCGCCGTCGCGAGGCCTATTCCCGAAGAACAGCCGGTGATCAAAACCGATTCTCCTGCGGGGTGCGGAGCGGGTGCTGAGGCGACCGCATTCATGGACGGATCTCCCTGGATATGCTGATGCGCGGCGGATGTCGCGCGGCCATGATTTTCGCCGGCGAGGATGTTTACGGACCGCAGCGGGATGGCGAGATCGCGCAGCCGGTGCAGAACCCCGAACAACGCCGCCTGATCGGGCAGCGGGCCGCGCAGCAGGGATTCGCCGCCCTGGCTGCGGCGCAGGGAAAAGCCGGGGAACCATCTGGCGGACGGCCCATCCTCCAGCCAGGCCCGGACCCGGATTTCGACCATCAACGGGGGCGAGCCCGCCCCGGTGCGCGTCCGGTCATTCATAGATGACCTCGCCGATCACCGTGCGCAGCCCGGCGCCGGACTGCTTTACGGATTTGCGGGCGGCCAGCCTCAGCCGGCTTTCATCCTCGAGGCTTGCGATCCGCTCCATGATCTCTGCCGAAATCGAATCCACCAATTCCCGGTCTTCGACATCCCCGCGGAAGACCATCGGCGTTCCGACGGTGATGGCGTACGGGCCGTGGAAATACCATGTGCCGAGCGCCGGTTCATTCCCGACTTTGGTTTCGATCAGGCGGATCCGGGTGCGGTCGAGCGCGACTCCGATCGGGACGACGGGCGCGCCCGATTCAAGCGCCAGGCGCGCGGCCCCGGTGCGCGCCCGATGAATTCCCCCCTCCAGCGGGCTGATCGCGCCTTCCGGGTACAGGGCGACCGATTTCCGACCCCGGAGGGTCTGAAGCGCGGTGTTGTATGCCGCGCGGCCGTTGCCCTGCAGGACGGGAATATGCCCCGCCAGATGCAGGTACATTCCGAAAAGGGGAACCTGGAACAGGCGCTCTTCGATCAGGATGCGCACCGGTTCCGGCGCGATCTCCAGAATGAGGAAGGGATCCGTCGTCGTGGGATGGTTGGAGACGAGGATTTTCGGTCCGACCGGCAGAGGTTTTTGCCTGCGGATGTCGATGTCGAACATCAGGTTTTCATACAGGTCGATTACGGGTAATCCGAGTCGGAAGAACATGGAATGCATGGCTGTTACCTCTCATGTATTGGTTTTCAACACCTACATGATCTTTCATAACCGGGTGCAGTGTCATGGTGCGGAAGGTGTATCCGGAGGGTGCATTTCCCCGCGCGGGCTCGAAAGGCGCTTATTTTGCAGGGATTTTCCGATTGGTTCCAAAGGCCAACCTCCAGGCACACGGGTGCTGGATGGGCTCGGCCGACTTTGTTATATTGGCGGAAATCATTAACCGCGGAGGCAGAATGGCTCAACGCAAATGGATCTGGTGGATTGCCCTGGCGGCGGCCCTCTTGTTCGATGTGCTCTTCTGGGGTCATGCGCCGGGGATCGGCTTCTTCCTGTTTGTCGTCGTCTGTCTGGCGGCCGGGGTCATCTCGGCCGCGATCTCCGGGGTGGCGCCAAACTGGAAATCCGCAATCCTCATCCCGTGCATCCTGGCTTCGGCGGCGGTCACTTTTCTGCGGGTGGAGCCGTTCACGGTCTTTTGCGGCGGGGCGCTTTCGCTCGGACTGCTCGCGATCCTGGCCTATACCTACCGCGGCGGCAATTGGCCGTTCTATGGGATGGTCGATCATCTGATTGCCGCGTTCAAACTGGCCGCATCGGCCGCGCTGCACCCGGCTCTCCTGCCGCCGGAGAAAAAGCCCGCCGACCCTGCCACATCCGGCTGGCGGCGCTGGCTGCCGGCCGTCCTGCGCGGGCTGGTCCTGGCGCTGCCGGTGGTGCTGGTTTTTGCCGCGCTGCTTTCGGCGGCCGATCCGGTGTTCGAACGGGCGATGAAATTCCTGTTCGACATCGAACGCCTGCCGGAATACCTCTTCCGGGCGGCGTACATCCTGATCGGGATGTACCTGCTGGCGGGCGTGTTTTTACACGCGATCCTCTCCAGCCGGGAGGAGTGGCTCTCGCTGCCGGAAAATCAGCGGATCAAGCCGTTTATCGGATTCGTCGAAGCCGCGGTGGTGCTGGGCAGCGTGTGCCTCCTGTTTGCCGTGTTCGTCGCCATCCAGTTCCGCTACTTCTTCGGTGGCATGGAAAACATCACCGCCGAAGGATTCACCTATTCGGAATACGCCCGGCGCGGATTCGGCGAGCTGATCGCGGTGGCGTTCTTCAGCCTGGTGCTCTTCCTCGGATTCGGCTCGTTCACCCGGCGCGAGGAATCGGCGCGCCGGCGGATATACTCCGGGATCGGCCTGTTCCTGGTGGCGCTGGTCGTGGTCATCCTCATCTCCTCCTTCCGGCGGCTTACGCTGTATGAAGACGCCTACGGCTTCAGCGGACTGCGGCTGTACACCCACGTATTCATCCTTTGGCTTGGAATTCTGCTCGTGGCGGTGGCGGCGCTCGAGATCTTCGGGCGGATCCGCTGGTTCAGCGCGGCGGCGATCACCGTCGCCTTCGGTTTCACCCTGACGCTGGCGATCATGAACGTAGACGCCTCCATCGTCCGCCTGAATGGAATGCGGTCGATCGTCTTCTATACGGAGGGCGGGATGCGGGATACGGTCGAGGAGGACCTGGATACGGAATACTTCGATCAGCTCTCGGCGGATGCCGTGCCGGAATTGCTGGCGCTGTACGAAAACAGCACGCTGCCCGCCGACCGGGACCGGATCGGGGCCGGCCTCTCCTGCCGGCTGGCGCGGATGGAGAAAAACCACGCGGACGCCTGGCAATCGTACTTGTGGCCCGTCGAAGAGGCGCTGCGCCTGCTGCGGGCGAGTTCGGTCGCGGCGGATTATCCGGTTCGGGAGGAACGCGGGATGTGGTACGTCTCGGTGGATGGGGAGGACGAAGCCTGTTACGGGGAAGTCCGATGGATGGATTAATTACAAATTGATTGGTGCGGCCTTGAAAACAGCGCCGGTCTTTTGAGACCGGCGCTGTTGTTTTCGATGATCTCAGCCCGCAACGAGCGCCGCAATCGGCGCGGGCGCCGCCACCTGGGAGTCGGCGACTCCGCGGGTGCGCGCCTTTTCCACATCGCGGGCCCAGACGAACAGGCAGGTGTGGTAGGCCGTCGTGGCGTAGGACGACAACACGGAGACCACGATGATAATCGCGGCGGCAATCAGGATGCCGGCCGCGGCCGCGATCACAATCCCCGCCGTCGACCAATTGGCCAGCGTGCCGATCAGGAAGAACAAGCCCCCGCCGAGCGCGACGGCCAGAAGGAAGAGCAGGAACCCGATAAGGCCGACAACCGTCCCCACCCCGATTTCCGTCACCGCCACCAGCAACAGGTTATCCTTGATGATCTGGGTGGCCCGCTTGATACCCTTCGCGAGATCCAGGTCCTCGAGGATCATCGCCGGCAGGATGAAGAAGGTGGCGACGGTCCAGACTCTATTGAGAATGGATGCGAGCACTCCGGCGATGGAAGCGGCCGCGTTCCGCTGTCTTCCCCGCCGCGAATTGGCCATGTTTTCCACCAGCTTAACCAGCGCGGAGACCGCCGCCAGGGTCACAATATCGAAGAAATCCCGCCGTACGGTTGCCCAGGCTTGATCCATCCGTCCGTCGCCCTGGGTGAGGTAATCGTATACCAGCCGGACGGTCATCCCGGCGAAGACATAGGTGATGGTGTATTCGACGAAAAGGGTTACGAATCCCATAACGATCAGAACGATCTGCCCGATCTTGCTGTCTCCGACTGCAAACGCCACCAAGAGCGTAG
>CAZYSF010000037.1:0-5175 GCA_964649635.1 uncultured Anaerolineales bacterium
CCATCAGTTCAAGGTGCACATTCGCGCCGGAGACCACCTCGGAGATGTGCACCTGGTCCGGTTCCTCGACCAGCGCTTTGGCAATGTACTCTACCAGTTCCTTCATCGCCATGTGCTTTCTCCCTCAGGTTACGACTTTTCTTCCTTCTTCTTCTTGGACTTCTTCTTGCTGGGGCCGGTCACATCGCGCCGGGTTTTGATCTCGACCGGGCGGGCCAGCTTGGCGGCGGCCGCTTCTTCAAGCAGTTTTTCCGCTTTTTCACCCTTGGCCAGCCGGTCGAAGCGCTCCTTCAGACCGATCTGGTTGAGGAGCCGGGCAACCGATTCCGACGGTTGCGCGCCTTTGCCCAGCCAGTAGTAGACCCGCTCTTCTTCCACCAGGATGGTGGAGGGTTCAGTCCGGGGATTGTAGGTGCCCACGACCTCAAGGAAGCGCCCATCACGCGGGCTTTCGCGGTCCGCCACAACGATCCGGTAATACGGCTGGTGCCGCAAGCCCATCTTGCGCAAACGAATACGAACCATAGAACCAACTCCTAGCTTAAGATGAATGGATTTCGGCGCTCGTTGCGGCGTAGAGGACGTGGGACAGGCACGTTTCCGCCGCCGAACTCCTGGAACCCTTATTTTACCCGAAAATCCCGGAAATGCCCCTACCCCCCTTTTTACCCAACATCTTCATCATTTTCCGCGCCTGGCGGAATTGCTGGATCAGGCGGTTGATCTCCTGGACCTCGGTCCCGGAACCGCTGGCGATTCGCCGCCGGCGGCTGGCGTCGAGGATCTCGGGCTGCCGGCGCTCCTGGGGGGTCATCGAGCAGAGGATCGCCTCCTTGCGCTTCATATCCTGCTCGGCGTCGCGCTGCTGCTCGGGAGTGATTTTCACCCCGCCCGCACCCGGGAGCATATCCAGGATCTGGCCCAGCGGCCCGAGCTTGCGCATCTGGCGGATCTGTTCGAGCATATCCTGCAGAGTGAATTCGCCGCCGAGGATCTGGCCGGCCTGCTTGCGGGTCTCCTCCGCCGCGAAGGTTTCCTCCGCCCGGCGGATCAATCCGATCATGTCGCCCTGGCCGAGAATCCGCCCGGCGATCCGTTCCGGGTCGAAAGCTTCCAGCGCGCCGAGTCCCTCGCCGGTGCCGATCCAGCGAATCGGCACGCCGGTCACCGCCCGCATGGAGATCGCCGCCCCGCCGCGCGCGTCGCCTTCCAGCTTGGTCAGGACCAGCCCGGTTAGGCCGATCGCCTTGTGGAAACTCCCAGCGATATGGACCGCTTCCTGGCCGGTCATGGCATCCGCCACCAGCAGACACTCGACCGGAGCCGTTTCCTTTTTAATGGAGACCAGCTCGGCCATGAGCGCTTCGTCGATCTGCCGGCGGCCGGCGGTATCCAGAAGGACCAGGGTATCCGATTCACGCCGCGCCCGTTCTACGGCGGCGGCGCAGATCTGTGGGGGAGTTCCAACGCCGGCAGCGTATACCGAGACCCCGACCTGCTCCCCGAGAATTTGCAGCTGGCGGACCGCCGCCGGACGCTGGACATCAGCGGCGACCAGCAGCACCCGCTCGCCATCCGCGCGGAAGATCTTCGCCAGCTTCCCGGCCGTCGTCGTCTTCCCGGACCCCTGCAATCCAAGGAGCATGACCACGCGCGGCTTCGGGCCGGCGGGCGACCACGGCGCGGCCGGGCCGAGCGTGGCGGCCAGCTCCTCGTGGACGATTTTCATCATCTGCTGGGCGGGGTTAAGCGCGCGCGAGACCTCGCTCCCGACCGCGCGTGCGCGCACCCGGGCGAGGAAATCCTTTACGACCGTGAAATGGACATCCGCCTCCAAGAGCGCCAGGCGCACCTCGCGCAGCGCGGAATCCACATCCGCTTCGCTGAGAACGCCGCGGCGCGAGAGGTTCTTGAAGATTTGCTGCAACCGGTCGGTAAGGGCTTCCAGCATGTCGGCTCACGAAACCGCCGCCCGCGAGATTCTCGGTGCGGCGGTTAAAGGGACGGATAGCCGGGATTGTATCGGGGAGGCCGGGGAGGGTCAAGCGGAAAGGCCTACCCTAAGGGTGCCGAAAGGTGCACCCCACCCTTAGGGTTCCGAAAGGTTCCCCAACCCTTAGGGTTCCGAAAGGTTCCCCCCACCCTTAGGGTGTGCCCGGCGGACAGGCTCTTTAGGTTGGTAATTGCTTATTCTCCGCCTCCTAAGTACAATCCCGTCCTGAAGAAAATTGACTTGGGGCTTTTCCCCCGTCAGTTGCCTCATTCAGGCTCGGAAAAACGCCGATTCAAGAAAAGGACCAGACCATGAACGAATCTTCCAGCGCGCTTCGATTAATCGGCCGGGACGGCAAGGAGTACCCCGCGACGTGTGCCACGCTGATCGGCCGCGCGCCCGAATGCAGCATCGTGATCGATGAAGAAGGCATATCACGGCACCATGCCCAGGTGGATCTCGTCGAGGGCAGGCTGATGCTCAAAGACCTGGGGAGCCGGAACGGAACCTTTGTCAACGACATGCGCCTTGAAACGGCCGCGGAGATCAAAGCCGGCGACCGGATCCGGTTTCATGATGTCCCCTTCACGGTAAAGGCCGCGGATCCGGCCGGCGTTAATCCGTCTGCCGTTTTCGAAAGCGGGCCAGCCGAGGAAGGCCCGAAAACCGTGAGTTACCAATCGCGTCAACTGTATACGATCGTCCGCAGCGATAACGGCGCGGAGATCGGGGTCGGCCGGAGTATAAAAATCGGCCGGGATGCATACAATGAAGTATCCCTCCCGAAAGATACGAGTGCCTCGCAGGTGCATGCCAAGCTCGAACTGCTCAAGGGGCAGGTTGTCTTAACCGACCTGGGCAGCAACAACGGGACCTGGGTGAACGGAGTTCGGATCTTGACCCCGGTTTATCTGACCCATGGAGATAAATTCCGGATCGGGGATACCGTGTTCCGGCTGCGGGAAGGGGAAAAACCGCTTACGTCCTCCGACCACCCCGCCCGGGGCCGGGGTTGCTGGCTGATCGGCTGCGGCTCCCTGCTCGCGCTTGGGATGATGCTGGCCATTGGGCTGGGAGGCGCTTCCTTGCTGCCGCAACTCTTCGCCATGCCGACCCCCACCGCTAGCGCCACATTCACACCGCAACCCACGGTCACTCCGGAGCCCACCGAAAATCCCGGGCTGGCCGCAACCCAACAGGCATTGGGCGAGGATGTGGCATTGCGCGCATTGGTCCAGGTCATCGTCCGGACCAATGACGGCACGTTCGGCGGATCCGGCAGCCTGCTGGATTCCCGCGGATACGTATTGACCAATTTCCACGTTCTGGGAGACGTAGAGACTGGAAAATTATATGATAACGACGAGCGTATCCGAATCGGATTGAACTGGGAGCATCCCGACCAGGAACCGGATACATTCTATAACTGTGAAATTGTGGAATTCGATGAAGAGTATGACCTTGCGCTGTTGAAGGCCGTGTCCAAATCCAATGGGGATCCGCTGCCGGCGGATCTGGTATTCCCGACCGTGCCCATCGGCGATTCCGACTCGCTGCGAATCGGCGATCCGATCGCCATCCTTGGCTATCCGGGGCTCGGCGGCGATACGCCGACATTCACCCGCGGCACGGTTTCCGGCTTCCTTGCGGACAATGCCATCGACCAGGACCGCGGCTGGATAAAAACGGACGCAGAGGTAAACCGCGGGAATTCGGGCGGCATGGCGATCAATGCAAAAGGGGAACTGATCGGCGTCCCCACCATGGCGGCAGTGGATACCGAAGTAACCGGTAAAATCAGTGAAATCCGTCCGATCAACCTGGCGCGCATCGTGACCGAGGCCATCCCCGCGTAAACCGGCATCCAACCGAAAGAAAACCGGCGGCTTGCGTTGAAATAAAATGGGGCGGTCATCTTTCGACCGCCCCGGTTTATTCACCCCGGAAGGGTGCCCCGTCATCGCCTCCTCTCAAGGCAGGGATCTCCTTTCAGATATCCCCGCGCAGTATTACCCACATCATAGAAGCACCAAAACGTAATTTCAAGAGGAGTTGGCCCTTCAGAGGAGTAGCGTATGCAACGCGAAGGGATCGGGGAGGTTTCGGTTAATCCACAGCTAAGAAAAAAGACATTCTCTTCTTTCCATTATCATTGTCATGAATATGGAATCGGCGAAAGGACATAAATTTCGAAAAGAAACCGCATTATTCTTCCTTGAATGCGGCACTCTGAAGCGGATTGTGTTTGAGGATTTCGGGGAAGAAGACGTCCACTTCCGGGATTAATTTTTTCACATCACGGGCAAAAGCATGCGGCTCCATCCGCCGGATCCAGGGAGAACTCCATCCGGGTGGAGCCACCAGCGGATGGTGAGGGCGGTCCAACGGGGAGAAAAAATCATCCCAGTGAACCGGAATGATCATCCTGGCCTGAGCCGATTTAGCGACAGCGGCGCAAATTCGCGCTCCCCATAACGGGCAAAAGAACAAAAAATCCGCGCGGGGAACATCGCGTATATCCGGGCTGTTCCAAATCAGGCAGGAATCCTGAGCCGCCCGCACATGGAATGAGAACATCGAATCCATCCGGAAGTTGGAAAGGCGCAGGGGCGGTTGCAGACGCGCCGGAAGCTTCCCGGTGAAGGGCAGCAATCCCGCCATCCGTCCGTGCTGGCCCGCGAAAACCCTGACCTCGAACGGTCCGGTGGAAATCACGTCTCCCGCGTTTACGGTTTTCACCCGGTCCGCCGGCACCTCATGCGCCCGGAGGATCGCGCTCGAATTATCAGAGCCAAAGGCAAGCGCTCCAAACTCCCGGCACACATTTGGTACGTCCGCCAGATGATCGAAATGGGCGTGAGAAACCAGCACGGCGCGCGCCGGCAGGAGGTGACGCGCCACCAATTCCCGCTTCGGGACCGGCCGCCCGAGGATGGTGTACCTGAACGGAAACCGCGAAAGGTACGGATCGATCAGAATTCGTTCGCCGCGGAATTCCAATTCGATCCCGGCGGTTCCCAGCCAGCGAAAGCTCAGTGAAGCGGCCATAAGGGGAATTTTACTACCCAAGGGAGTGTCATTCCGATGAGCCGCACTTTGGCGATGAGGAATCGGTGAATCCTTAGACAAAGGAAGATTTTTATAAATGCGTTACCGATTCCTCGGGGTCTGAAGACCCCTCG
>CAZYSF010000038.1:0-7363 GCA_964649635.1 uncultured Anaerolineales bacterium
CGGACATGAAGGGACCCTTTGCGGGCCGATGTGGGCCAGTGAATCCAGCGCAAGGAATCACCCGGGATGTAATCGCGGACGCCGGCGGCGTCCACGGTCCGTTCCGGCGCGTCGGTGCGCGTCCGCCCGTCGCCGGCCCGCCCGCCCGGGGCGATCTCGATCGCGGGAAGCGGCACGACCGGGGGCATGACCGCCATCGTCGCGGAGGAGGGGTAATCTTTTTCGATGCGAAAGATGCCGAACGGATCCTGGGTGACAACCGTGGTCGGCCCGAGCATATACAATCCGCGGCGCATGCACAGGCCCTTCGTCTGCCAGTGGGTTTCGGAGTAGCGGTCCACGCCGCTGATGCGGCTTGGATCGTAGGACGGCATCGTGGAACGGTCCTGAACCTCGACCCAGATCGCCGGCGCCCATCCGGCGTTGAGCAACTTAAACCGCTCCTCGACCAGATCCCCGACGTGCGCCCAGCCGAAACGGACTTCGCGCTGCAGTGTGAGGTTGCGGGCAAGTGATCGGGCCCAAACCCAACCGGCGAGCCAAAACCCACCCAGACCGATGAGCAGCACCGCCCAAACTCGGTCGGGTGAAAGTATCTGGAGGAGCAGCAGACCCGCGGCAAGGATGGGCAGGAACGGGATGCGCGAAAGTACCCGCGCCGCTTGATGGCGGTTGTTCATGCGGATATTGTAATCCGGCGGGCTTTGGACCAAACCCCCTTCTATGGGGATTCACAGGATCCCACCCTGTCCTAACCCCCTCTCCCCAAACCCCTCTCCCCCTTCCCCATAAGGGGAAGGGGGAGAGGGGAGTCTGAGACCTGGAGTTCTTCCAGGTCAAAGACGGGGTGAGGGGGTTAGGATAGATGCACAGGAAGGAGAGAGCGCCATTGACCTGGTGATCTTCAGACAGAAGGCGGGGCGGTGTGAATACCCTTGTCCACCTTTCGACACCCTAAGGGTGGGTGGTACCTTTCGACACCCTAAGGGTGGGGGGAGGCGAGATTCCTACCCCCTTTGCCAGGTTACTTCTTTCTCGAATACGTCTCGTTTGATTTACAACCAGGGAAGGTTTGGAGGGGGTTCACCGTTATAATTCGCTCATAAGACGACGCCGGAATCTTGGGATCCGCCGACTGGGCTCGGGCGGGGAAGCGGATGCCAAGTCCGTCCAAATCTTGAAGCACCCGGTAACGTTCGATTATTTCAACCTAATCATGTCAGTGCCGGTCCACAGGGAGTCTCCCCCGATCCCTGCGTATCCCCCCGCCCGCTTTCGGAAAATGATTCGCCATCCTGACACCTGGGAGCGGGAGCATGCCCAAACGAGACGACATCCATAAAGTACTGATCATCGGATCCGGCCCGATCGTGATCGGCCAGGCCTGCGAGTTCGATTATTCGGGGACCCAGGCCTGCAAAGCGCTTCGGAGCCTGGGGTATCAGATCGTCCTGGTCAACTCCAACCCGGCGACGATCATGACCGACCCGGGAATGGCCGACGCTACTTACATCGAGCCTCTGAATGCGCCGACCATCACCGAAATCATCGCCAGGGAAAGACCGGATGCGCTGCTGCCGAACCTGGGCGGGCAGACCGGATTGAACCTCGCTTCGGAGCTCGCCAAACAGGGCGTGCTGGAGAAATACGGGGTTAAGGTGATCGGCGTCGAGATCGATGCGATCGAACGCGGCGAGGACCGCGTGGCGTTCAAGGAAACGATGAATTCTCTCGGCATCCCGATGCCGGAGAGCGAAGCGGTTTATAACGTGGAGGACGCGGAGAAGGTCGCCGAGCGGCTCGGGTACCCGGTGGTGATCCGCCCCGCCTATACGATGGGCGGCACCGGCGGCGGCCTGGTCTATAACATCGAGGAGCTGCGGGTGGTCGCCAGCCGCGGCATCGCCGCGAGCCTGGTGGGCCAGATCCTGGTCGAGGAATCCGTCCTGGGGTGGGAGGAACTCGAACTGGAAGTGGTTCGCGACTCCAAGAATCAGATGATCACCGTGTGCTTCATCGAAAACGTGGACGCGATGGGCGTGCATACGGGGGATTCCTACTGCACCGCGCCGATGCTGACCATCGCGCCGGAGTTGCAAGAGCGGCTGCAGAAATGGTCCTACGACATCGTGGAAGCGATCCGGGTCATCGGCGGGACCAACGTCCAGTTCGCGCACGATCCGAAGACCGGCCGGGTTGTGGTGATCGAGATCAACCCGCGCACGTCGCGCTCCTCGGCTCTGGCCTCCAAGGCCACCGGCTTCCCGATCGCGCTGGTCTCCTCCAAACTGGCCAGCGGCCTCACCCTCGACGAAATCCCCTACTGGCGGGATGGGACGCTCGAAAAATATACGCCCTCCGGCGAGTACGTGGTGGTCAAGTTCGCGCGCTGGGCGTTCGAAAAATTCAAGGGCGCCGAGGACAAGCTCGGCACCCAGATGCGCGCCGTCGGCGAAGTGATGAGCATCGGCCGGACCTACAAGGAAGCGCTGCAAAAGGCGATCCGCTCGCTCGAAACCGGCCGCTACGGGCTGGGGTTCGCCAAGGATTTCCACGAACGGACTCTGGAGGAGCTGATGGCGATGCTCTCGGACGCCACCAGCGAGCGGCAGTTCATATTATATGAAGCCCTGCGCCGGGGCGCGAAGATCGAAGACCTATACACGCGCACTTATATAAAACCATGGTTCCTGCAGCAAATGAAGGAATTGGTCGATCTCGAAGAGGAAATTCTCAAACACAAGGGCGGAAAACTGCCCGACGGGATGCTGGCGCGCGCGAAGAAGGATGGATTCGCCGACCGGTATTTATCCAAGCTGCTGGAAATTCCCGAACGGGAAATCCGCGAGCGGCGGATCGCGCTCGGCATCCTACAGGCGTGGGAAGCCGTGCCGGTCAGCGGCGTTGCGGATGCCGCCTACTATTATTCCACCTACAACGCGCCGGATTCGGTCCCGACCAGCAATCGAAAAAAGGTGATGATCCTCGGCGGCGGGCCGAACCGGATCGGCCAGGGGATCGAATTCGATTATTGCTGCGTGCACGCGGCCTTCGCCCTGCGCGATATGGGCTTCGAAACGATCATGGTCAACTGCAATCCAGAGACGGTCTCCACCGATTACGACACGTCCGACAAACTCTACTTCGAGCCGCTGACGATCGAGGATGTGCTCGGGATCTATCAAAAGGAAAAACCGGAGGGGGTGATCGTGCAGTTCGGCGGGCAGACCCCGCTCAACCTGGCGCGCGAACTCGAAGCGGCGGGCGTGAAGATCCTCGGGACCACGCCGGAGGTGATCGACCTGGCGGAGGACCGCGACCGGTTCCGCAAGATGATGGAGACGATGGGCATCCCGATCCCCGAATCCGGGATGGCCGGAAATTTGCAGGACGCGCTGGCGGTTGCACGCCGGATCGGGTACCCGCTGATCGTGCGGCCGTCTTACGTGCTCGGCGGGCGGGGAATGGAAGTGGTCTACGACGAGGAATCGCTTGCGGCGTACGTCGCCGCGGCGGTCAAAATCACGCCGGACCGCCCGATCTACGTCGACCGCTTCCTCGAAAACGCCCTGGAGACGGAAGCCGACGCGATCGCCGACGGCGAAGACACCTTCGTCCCGGCGGTGATGGAGCACATCGAACAGGCCGGGATCCACTCCGGGGATTCGGCCTGCGTCATTCCGCCGGTCAGCCTCCCGCCCGCCAGCCTCGAGACGATCATCCGCTACACCCAGCGCATCGCGCACGAATTGGGCGTGGTCGGGTTGATGAACATGCAGTATGCGATTGCCGACGGGAAGGTGTATGTGCTGGAGGCGAACCCGCGCGCGTCGCGGACCGTGCCGCTGGTCTCCAAAGTGTGCAATGTTCAGATGGCGCGCCTGGCCACCCAGACGATGATGGGGAAAAAACTCAAAGATATGAACCTGTCCGAGAAAAAAATCCCGCACTTCGGGGTCAAGGAGGCGGTCTTCCCCTTTACGATGTTCCCGGAGGTGGACCCGCTGCTCGGACCGGAGATGCGCTCGACCGGCGAAGTGCTGGGGTTGGACCGGACGTTCGGTCTGGCGTACTTCAAGGCCCAGTCGGCCGCCCAGCAGACTCTTCCGGCGCTAGGGTCGGTCCTCCTAAGCGTGGCCAACCGCGATAAACCGGCGGCGCTCAAGGTGGCCAAGGCCTTCCACGAACTGGGCTTCCGGATCCGCGCCACCCGCGGGACATGCCAATTCCTCTCCGAGGGGGGCATCCCCAGCGATCCGATCAACAAACAGACCGAGGGGCGGCCGAATATCGTCGACGGCATCATGAACAAGGAGATCCAGCTGGTGATCAACACCCCGGCCGGGAAGGAAAGCAAGACCGACGACTCCTACCTGCGCAAGGCGGCGATCAAATACCGCATCCCCTACATCACCACGCTGCCGGCCGCGATGGCCGCGGCGCAGGGGATCGCCGACCGCAGCCGGCAGCCGACGCGCGTGCGTTCGCTGCAGGAGTATCACCGCGATATCGGGTGACCCCTCCCCCGGTCCCCTCCCCATATTGGGGAGGGCCAGTGAGGGGTAGGTATTGGAGAATTGCTTACATGAAATTGGCTTACGCAATCCTGTTCCCGCTCCTGCTTGCGGGATGCTCGCAACCGACCCCCGCCAAATCCGCGGCGCTTTATCGGGTGGACATATCCGCAAGCGCGGACCGGCTCGTGGCCGGGGAGACGGTGACCCTCACGGGTACAATCGTCGGCGCATTTAATAAGCCCAGGTATTACATCACTGTTACGGACCAGTCTCCTTCCGCCTCCGTCTGGAAGATAACGCTTCTCCCGGGCAATGTGATCGGCGAATCGAGCGGCGTGAGCGCCGTCCTGGAACTGGTGTCGACCAATCTGATCGCGGACACATTGACGGCCGTCTTCCGGGGGCGGGCCGCGGGTTCGGCCGCGGTGGTAATCGGTGTCGTCGGCGAAATAGGTAGAATGGACAACTCCGGCCGCTGGCAATACGAAATCAGCTCGAGGTATTCGGTTTCCAAAATCCTTGAAGTTCGTTGAACCCTCCCCTCCCTTTGTCCCTCCCGAAAACATCGGAGAAAAGGTTGTGACTTGGCGGGAGTTCTTCCGATGCTTTGGGAATGGACAGGAGAGAAATAGATGAAGCGCTTTCCTCCCTGGCTTACTCTGCTTATCCTCGCACCGCTGCTGGGCGAGATCGTCTCCGGCCACCAACCTCCGGCCGAACTATGCAATCCGCTCAGCGTGGCGCTCCTGATGCTGCCGTACGGCTTCGGCGCGCTGATCTGCCGCGAACTCGTCCGCCGCTGGAAGAAGGGCTGGCTGAGCCTGGTCCTGCTGGGCATCGCCTTCGCCTTCTTTGAGGAAGCCATCGTGGTGCGTTCGTTTTTCAATCCCGATTGGCTGGAACTGAGCGTCCTTAAACCGTATCACGTCCTGGGAGTAAACTGGACCTATTCGGAGATGCTCATACATTTCCACGTCCTGGTCAGCATCGCCGCCGGGATCATGCTGGCGGAGATGATCCACTCCGACCGGAGGGAGGAATCCTGGCTGAGCAACAGGGCGCTGATCGCCTGCATGGTTGGGCTGGCGTTGTGGCTCCCCGCCGGGTTGCTTTTCACCGAATATATTCCCCCCTGGCCGGGATACATCCTTTCCTGGATCGCCTTCGCCGGATTGGTCTTTGCCGCGCGGACCGTTCCAGCGAACGTTCCCGCGCCGGTACACAAGCGCCCCCCGCATCCCCTCTTCTTCCTGATCCTCGGGTTCGTAAACATGACGCTGTTCTTCGTCATTACGTACGTCCTCCCGGAATACGCGACTCCGCCGGTATGGGCTTCGGCGATCGGCCTCGCGCTCCTGGACGCGCTAACCCTGTGGCTGCTTCTGTTCTGGTCGGGGAACGGCGGCGCATGGGAAGACCGCCACCGGCTGGCGTGGGTCGCGGGCGGGCTGGGATTCTTCATCCTGTTTAATGTCACCAGCGATCTGGAGGAGGGATTCGCCGGGCGGAGCTGCGTCAGCGTTATCGCGATTCTCGGGCTGATCCTACTCGGTATTGTTATAAAGCGACGCCTGCGGATTCCGCAGACGGATTCCACTGCGTAATTCGGAATCCAAAATCCAAATTATGCCGAAGCGGCGGGATAATAAACCGATGAGCAGCAGCCTGCGCCATCCAAAAGGAATGTAGAATCCTTATCGGTAATTCCGTAGACTTATTTTCGGTCCCTTCGGCCGAAGCAAGGAGGCAGCATGAGACTTCAGGCGAAAGTTGCGATTATCACGGGAGCGGCTTCAGGAATGGGGCTCTCCATGGCCAAACTGTTTACCCGGGAAGGCGCGAGCGTGATCGCCGCCGACTGGAACGCGCAGCGGCTGGACGAGGCGGTGGCGGCCATTAAAAAGGAAGGCGGCAAAATCACCGGGGCGCAGGGGAACATCGCGGAGCAGGCGGCGGCCGAGGGCCTGATCGATCTGGCGGTCAAGACCTACGGCGGCTTGAACGTGCTGGTCAACAACGCGGGCGTGATGGATTACATGGCCGGCGTCGGCGAATTGACCGACGAGGCCTGGCGCCGTGTGCTGGGCATCAACCTCGACGGCCCGATGTTCACCTGCCGCAAGGCCGTGCAATATATGCTGGCGCACGGCGGCGGATCGATCGTCAACGTCGGGTCGACGGCCAGCCTGCACGGCGGCGCGGCGGGCGCGGCCTACACCGTTTCCAAGCATGCGCTCCTGGGGCTCACCCGCAGCACGGCCTGGATGTACGCCAAAAAGGGCATCCGCTGCAACCAGATCTGCCCCGGCGCCACGGCGACGAACATCGGCGAATCCATGCCGAGGGACAAGATCGACCCGACCGGGGCGGCCCGCGCGCAGGAATTCGCCGGGCTTATTCCTGCCTTTCTCAGCCCGGACGACATCGCGGCGGTGGCGTTGTTCCTGGCGTCCGACGAATCCAAAAACATCAACGGCGCGGTCATCACCGCCGACGGCGGCTGGGACGCGGTATAACGCGCGCGCGAGAAATCAATAATCGACGGGCAGTAACTTAGCCGGCGGCCTTTCAGCCGCCGGTTTTTTTTAATTCCACAGCCGGGCATTCCGACCGGCAGCGGCGAACCGCGGATATAATCGATAAGGGTCGACTACCCGCTGCGGACACTCGAATACTCCGCAAAGGACAGTTCCCCCAAGGAGGATCCTTTCATGAAAAAAAACTCTCCGAAAACCATGGGCCAGCAGTTCGGCCGCCGGTCCTGGGCGGAACCATGGAAAATAAAAATGGTCGAGCCGATCAAAATGATCGACCGCCCCGGACGCGAGAAGGCGCTGGACGATGCC
>CAZYSF010000039.1:0-3928 GCA_964649635.1 uncultured Anaerolineales bacterium
GGAAAGGCGCGGCAGCAGTTCCTCGTAGCGGGAGTTGTTGTGCTCCCGGCTCCACGCGCCGGCCCACGCGATCCGGTTGCGCGCCGAGCCGGTCATATCCCCTCCTGCCGGGAAGCGAGGAACGCATCCCAATCCAGCGCCTGGCCGTCGATCATCCGGAGATATGCCTCCACCACCCGGTCTTCGGAAAACAGGAGCACCTGTTTCCCGCCGGCTTTGCGCCAGGCGGACTGTTGGTCCGGATCCCCAAGCGCCTTCGCGCTCTTCCGGGCGAAGGCCTGCACATCGCGCCGCTCCACCACGCAGCCGGCCATGCTTTTCGGGAGGATATCGCGCACGCCGCCCACATCGAACGCGATGAACGGGCAGCCGGCGGCCATCGCCTCAAGCAGCACGCGCGGAAATCCCTCCTCTTCCGACGGCATCAGATAAAGGTCCGCGGCGCGGAAGTAATCCGGGACATCCTTGTTCGGCACCCATCCGCGGAAATCGAAAAAGGCTGAGAGTTTTTCCGCCTCCACGCGGCGGCGGAGTTCCTCCAGGTACGGCCCGCCCCCGGCCACCAGAAAAGTAACGGGCCCGGCGTCCTTCACCACCCGGCGCGCGATCTCGGGGAGGAAGTGCGCCCCTTTGCGCGGCGCGATGCGGTGCAGGAACAGGGCGACCTTGCGTCCGGAGGGAAGATTCAATTTTTTCCGCGCATCCGTCCGCGTCATTCCCCGGAATCGGTCAACATCGGTGAAATTCGGAAGCAGCCGGACCTTCTGCGGGGGGATTCCAACATTCCGGACATAATAATCCGCCACCCGCGGGGTTCCCGTCACCAGATGCGTGCAGGCGCGCACGGAGAGCTCAAGCATCCATTCATACAGGCGCTGCCGCACCCGCTCCGGCAGCGGCGCACCGGCGCCCGGCCGCAATTCCTTGTACAGGCTGCAGCTCCAATAGAATACCCGGCCGCCCAGCAGCCGGACCACGATCGATGCGGCGATGACGCCGGTATAGGAATAATGCACATAGAAGGTCTTGATCCCGCGCAGCCGGGCCAGGAAAAAGCGGGCGCCTTCCTCGATCCATCGCAGCGCCGGAGTACGGATCCACAGCGGATGCAGGCGCACATCCGGCGGCAGCGCCCCCGAGACCCGCTCCACGATCACTTCCACCGGTATCCGCTCCTGCAGTTTGCGCAGGAAACCGTAGAGGTGGTAAATGTGCTCCGGCGAATCGGAATCATATCGCGGCAGCAGGTACATCAACCGGGGGGCGCGCTCTGTGTTTTTCATCGCATCTCGATTCCGGCTGTTTCCCGCCATTGGGAGACGATCCCGTCATACATTTTTTCCGGAGGAAACCTGGCCGGAACTGTTTCCCGCGCCGCCCTGCCCATCGCCCGGCGCGCCGCCGGATCAGAGAGCAGGTCGCACGCGCGTCGTGCGAGCGCGCCGGCATCCTCGATCGGCACGAGGAATCCCGTCCGGCCCTCCTCGATGATATCCCGCGCACCGGCCGTCGCGGTGGCCGCCACCGGCAGTCCGGCGGCGCCCGCTTCGACCAGCACGCGGCCGAACCCCTCGTATATCGAAGCATACAGAAAAACATCCGCAATGGAAAACGCATCCGCAAGTTCGGAATGGGCAAGCTCGCCCGTCCAGGTCAGAGCGTCCTCTATTCCAAATTTTCGCGCGGCGCGGTCCAGATCCTCCTGTGCCAGTTCCTTCCGGCCGGCGATCAGCAGCCGGGCTTCGGGAATTCTTTGACGGATCCCGGCGAAGGTTTGGAATAAAAGGGGCAACCGCTTAAACCGCACCGGCCGGCCGGCCCAGGCGATGACGGGCGCGCCGGGCGGCAGTCCCCAGCGCTTCCGGCTTTCGGCGATGGCATCGTCGGAACGGCGTTTTGAAAAAGCGTTCAGATCGCATGGGACAGGGAGCACGCGCACCCGGTCGGCGGGCAATCCGAGTTTGCGGATGTAGATCTCCCGTTCAGCGGAGTTCACCACCCGCCAGGCGTCCGTCCGCGGGAGAATATATCGCGCCAGGGCGTGATACGCGCGGAACAGGACCGGCCGCTCGGCGATCCAGTGCGGATTGAAAAGAAAACAGGAATGATTTTGCACCAGCAGCGGGCGGTGGAGCGACCGGCGCAGCCATAATCCGGCCAGCGCGGTGCCGAACGGGTCCTGCGTCGTGATTAGGTCCGGCGGATGAATTTTCGCCGCGGCCAGCCCCAGGCGGTACGCGGCAGGCGCGAACCGGATCCGGCCGGTCCCGGTCCGATGCACGGTTAAGGCGCCGAATTCGGATATCCCGCCGGCGGGGGATTCCACGATCAGGTCGATATGCCCGCCGATGCGCCGCGCATATTCCAATTGCCGGCGGACCGGCTCGCTGTCGGGCCGGTCCAAACCGGCATCACCCAGGCCGATCATCAGAACGTTCATCGACCGGCGCTCCGGCCGGCCGCGGCGCGGCGCAACACCGCTTCGGTCTCCGTCACCATCGTCTCCCAGCGGAACCGGTCCTCCAAAGTCCGCCGCGCGCCCTCGACAAGTGCGGCCCGCAACCCCGTTTCGGAGTTCAGGCGGCGGATGGCCGCGGCTAAAAGGTCCTTCCGCTGCGGCGGGACCAACAGCCCATTCCGGCCGTCTTCCACCACTTCCTTCGAGCCGCCGGCGTTTGTGGCGACCACCGGAAGCCCCGCCGCGAACGCTTCGAGGATGATGTGCGGAAGCCCTTCATACAGGCTGTTTAATACGAACACATCCGCCGCCTTCATATGGGCGAATACCCGCCCGCGCGGAAGACCCCCGGTGAAGATTACCCTGTCGTCCGCTCCCGATCGGTTTGCCAACTTTTCGAGATTTCGGCGTTCGGGACCGTCCCCGACCACGAACAGGCGCCAATCTTTCCGCTCGGAGGTTATTTCCACCAGACCGTCGATCCCCTTCCAAGCCACCAAACGGGCGACGGTGATCAACGTGGTCCCTTCGAACGGCGGCAACCGGGCGGATTCCGTTTCCGGCGGAGCCTCGAGCGCGTTGTAGACCACCTCGATCTTTCGCGCCGGAACACCCCATCCGGCGACGACCGCGCTCAGATAGCGACTGGGCGCAATAACCGCATCCGCGCGTTGTGTAACCTGCGTGCGCAGCCGTTTCACGGCTTCGGAGCGGAGGGATTGGCGGCGCGACTGGAATTCCTCGACAGTCGGAATATCCTCGCCGCGATTGCGCGCCCGTTCCCAGGCCCAATCGCCGACGATCTTCATCACAAGCTTCCGGCGCGCAAGCATCGCAGCGATCGCCGCCTCGATGAACAATCCGTTGGCGTAGATCAGGTCGGCCGCCCGAGCGGAAGCCGCGATGGCTAAAATCGTCCGGATCATGCGCGGGATGCGCGGCATTTTCCGCAGGATGCGCCGGACCGGAAAGGAATACGCCCCGCCGCCGGCCGGATCGTCCGCCAGCGTAATCACCGCCACGGCATGCCCGCGCGCGGTCAGCGCCTCCGCGATCCGCGGAACATATGAAGCCGGGCCGCCGATATCCGGCGGGAAGATGCCGGTCGGGAGCGTGATCCGCAGCCGGCCGGCGCCCGCGTTCATTACCGGCGCTGGCATATCGCGTACCTCCGGCTGCCGGCCAGGGTTACCGCCGGGATCCATCCCCATTCGATGATGGCTGCCCAGGAGAGCGGCTTTCTCATATCGAAAAAATCCTTCTGCTCCAGCAAAATATTTGCATTCCGGCAACCGGGTCAGGGAAACAAATAAAACCGTACGACCACATCCGCCGGAAGTTCCATCGAGAAAGCATCCAGCGCCGATCGGAGCGGCTCGGCTTCTTCCGGCTGAAGCGCGTACCATGTCACGGTCGCTCCCCCGCAGACCACATTTCCGGGAATGGTCCAATCGGCAACCCGGACCCATC
>CAZYSF010000040.1:0-7079 GCA_964649635.1 uncultured Anaerolineales bacterium
TCGGACGTGGAATAATCACGGCCTGGAGAGGCCGTGCCACAATGAGCCGCAGGCCGGGTACAGTCCTTCGGCCGTCGTGAAATGACAACAGATTCGATGCACAGAGCGGCCAGGCTGGTTCCGGCAAGACAGGCGAAGCAGAAGCCGTTTCCGGACCTCACGGAGTTCCGCAATTCGATCAAGCTCAAGGGAAAGCCCATGAGCGAGACGGTGACACGGATGCGTCGCGGGGAACGCTTCTGATGAATTGATTTCCTGAACGCCACGCGCGGGAACGGGGTGATGAATGCCGTTTTTCACGGGTATGATTCCATGGCCGGGCCGGTGCCCACCCGGGCGACCGGATCGATCGTCGCCTGGGAAAACGGGACCACCACCACCTTCGGATTGAAAAACGGCGAGGAACGCGGAGTCCTGTTCGTGGGCGCCGGCGTGGATGTGTACGAGGGGATGGTGGTGGGGGAACAGCAGCGCGCCGGCGACCTGCCGGTCAACGTTTGCAAGAAAAAACACCTGACCAATATGCGTTCGTCGAACAAGGACATCGAGATCCGCCTGAACACCCCGCGATCGATGAGCCTGGACGAATGCATGGAATTCCTGGCCGAGGACGAGCTGCTCGAAGTGACGCCGGTCGCGTGCCGGATCCGGAAAAAGATCCTCGATACCGAGGATCGCGGAAAAACCGTCAAACGGGCCAAGGAAGCACTGGAAGAGGCGGGCTAGAACAGATCGAGGCGGTACCCGCCAAGTACACCCACGCTCCGCGAGGGCAGGCGCGGTATGACGGACCGTCCTCGATCATTAACGCGGATGGAATGTTTTTCCATAATCCGGCAACAGCCGGCGATTTATTTCGTATAAGTAATTACTGCATGCCCGCCGGTAAACCCTCAAAAATCAAGCGTTGTGTTTGATCCACTTTGGAGGAAACATCCCATGCCGCTTACCATCCATTGCAGCATGTGCGGAGCCAATATCGCGCCGGATGACCAGGCCATCCGGCGCGGGCTGTTGGTCTGCACGCATTGTTCCACCGTCCAACGGATCTCCGCGGGCGGAACCCGGAAAATCGAGGGGGATCAAGCCGCCAGCGCCGCACCGGAAGGCGTCAAAATCGTACGCGGGCGGCAAGGCGGCCTGACGATCACGGGGCGGCGCACCCAGCAGGGTGTCGTTCTTAACCCACCCGAAATCAAGCGCGGAGCGTTGATCGGCCTTGGAATTGGAATTGCGATCACGGCCGCCGCCGCACTTGTGTCGGTGCCGTTGATTATTATTTTCGGATGGGGGATAGCCGGGATCATTGTCCCGGCGTTGTTCCTTCTGTTCCTCCCCGTCACTTTTTTCGCGGCTGTGATTGCGATATTCGTCGTAGCCGGACGGCAGCAGAATCTTCCTCCGCTTGTTCTGCAGGATAAAACCCTTTTTCCGAAGACGTATGGCTCGAAATCCGTTTCCGCGGATGCCGTCCGCCAGCTTTATTCCACCACCACCCGGGTTCTGGTTCGCAGGCCGGACGAATACATCGACCAATATATGGTGTTCGCGCTGACCAATGCGGGTGAGCGCGTTTTCCTGCTCGGGCCGCTGGACAGCGCCGAAAGCGCGCTCTTCATAGAGGAACAGATCGAGGCCGAGATGGGGATATTCGAACTGCCGGTTTACGGCAACGCGGATCTCCCCAAGCGGGAAGACGGAGCCCTTCCGGTATCGCCGCAGGAAGCCCGTTTGGGTGGAACCGTCTGCGAATCCTGCGGCGCGGAAATGACTATCTCACCGGCGGAAAAGAAGCGCGGATTCTCCGCCTGCCGCCATTGCGGAAGCCTTCGGCTGCTATATGAACCCGGCAGCATGAAACCCATTCTGGGACTGCCGGATGCCAACCAACAGGATGCACAATTTATTAAAACCGGTGATCCCGCGGAGAGCGTCATCACCAACCGGCAATCCGGCGATCCGGTGCTGCGAATTTCCAATAATAAAATCCAAATTCTCACAGGCGCCGGCAAGAAGGTTTTCGATCCGGCCGGGATTCAGCGTCTCAATGTGAAAGAAACCGGATGGGCGCCGGCCCGGGAAATGGATCCCGCCGGAATGGTGGCCGGTTTGGCAGCCCTGAAGGACGCCATGTCCTATTCTGGTGAGGTGGATCCGATCCGGGTCCTGATGGGCGCGGAGGGCGGAAAAACGTATGCGCTTTCCGCGGTTCTTTCCAGCGGGGAAGAGATCCGCATCCTGGCGGGGATCCGCAATATCGGCGAAGCGTTTTATCTAAAGGGAGCGCTCGAGCAGGCGATGGGCGCCTGATTGAAAAGCCGCGACGTTATACGACCTAGGCGGTCACGACCAAAATCGCGCCGGGATGAATGACCTCCCCGGGTGTATAGATCGAAGGATTTCAGCCGCGGCTTCCGCTTGCGGCTTTTTTATTCTTATCCTCCCTTAACTCGGTCTTCCAGACCTGACAGGTGTTAAGACCTGACAGGTCTTAACACCTGTCAGGTCTGGAGGCACGCTTGACAAATATATCAAACTGATATATATAATATTGATATGAACCTCGCCGAAGGCGATTTCGCCGTTTTGGGTTTTCTCCTCTTCAAGCCGATGACCGGGTACGAATTGAAGGCCATGATGGATTTGACCCTTGGGCACTTCAACCGGGCCAGCTACGGCGGGATCTACCCCAGCCTGAAGAAATTGGCCGGGGGGGGATATGTCTCCATGTCCCAATCGGTAAGCGGGGGGAAGATCCGAAAAACATACAAGCCCCTCCCGGCGGGAAAAAGGGTTTTCCAGGCGTGGCTGAAAGCTGAAGCGGAGATTCTCCGCGGGCCGGGGCCGTTGTTGACGAGAGTCTTCTTCCTTGGGCTGGGCGGCCGTGGAAATGCGAAGGCGTTCTCCGGCGGGGTCCGCCGCGCGGCGCGCGAGCGCGCGGAATGGTTGAAGCGCACCAAGGCGGCGGTCAGCGGCAAGGCCGACGTTTATCAGGAATCAACCTGCCAGTTCGGGATCGATTATTACGAGTTCCTTCAAAAATGGTTTGAGCGGTGGGAGAAAGGATTATGAAAGCATCGGTACGTTACTTCTCGGGGACCGGAAACTCCTGGCGGATCGCGTCGGCGTGCGCGCAGCGCTTCACCGCCGCTGGATACGAAACCGATGTGGAATCCATCCGGCGGGGGAATCCGCCCGATCCGGCGGCAGACGTCGCGGGTTTCTGCTTCCCGGTGCACGCGTTGGATATTCCGCGAAATGCTTTTTCCTACCTGCGCGGGATACCCGCGGCGACCAAGAGCGTTCCGGCTATCCTGCTGGTGACCGGCGGGGATCCGGATAATTGCGGCTGGGCGCTAGCCAGCGGCGCGCGCCTGCTTTCCGAACGCGGGTACCGGGTGAAAGTAGCCGACCTGGTCCCGATGCCGGACAACTGGACTCCCTTCCATTCCGCGCCGGATCGCGCCACGGCGGCGCGGATCATCGAACAGGGGGTGGAAAAGACCGGGAACCTTATTTCGCGGTTTCTGGCTGGAGATACGCGGATCAAACCGATATCCCTCCGCAAGTTCGGCGCCGTCGGCTCGATTCTGATGCGCACCTTGTTTCATAAGCGCGGCGTGTACAAACTGTGGACTCTGTTCGAAACCGGCACGCGCTGCGACGGCTGCGGCTTGTGCGCGCGCATCTGTCCGACCGGCAGCATCCGGATCGATGCGGGAAAGCCCGTTTGGAGTTCGAGCTGTGTCCAGTGCATGCGCTGTTTCAACTACTGCCCGAGACGGGCCATCCGCCAGTTGGAGCCGTTGCTGCACGGAAGCCGGCACAATGCTTACCGCCTCCCCGGGTTCAGCCCGGCGGCGGAGGAATAGATAGGATTTACAGGATTGCATCAGGATTTACGAGAGGTAATCCTGTCACCCTGAGCGAAGCGAAGGGTCTGCTTTTGAACTTAATAAAAACAGAGATCCTTCGGCCGCAAAGAACGCTTCCTCAGGATGACAGGTTAACATCAATTAACCCAACCCTCGGAAAGGTCTTTCCACGTCGAATTGATCGATTCAATAAGACGGATTATCCTTATCCGCATCCACCCTTTGAGTTCTTTTTCTCTCTGGATTGCCACGCGTATATCGGAAAATAATTCATAATAGACTAACAGAGTAATGTGGTACTTTGCCGCCAAGCCGGGGATCAGTCCGGATCTGTGCTCCAGGATTCGACGTTCGAGGTTATTGGTGACACCAATATACAATATCCGGGATTTATTGGTGAGAATATAGACGAAATAATTCATGTCCCCCTTGTTTCTGAGATCCTTCGGATGCAACAACCGCATCCTCAGGATGACTTTCACCCCACCCGGCGCTTCTCGATCGCCCGGCGGTGATCCGAATAGTGTTCGTAAGTATTAAAGACAATCCACTGCGCGAGCGGGCGGGATTCTGGGCCGAAGCAAGGGGTCACCTGCTTCAACCGCTCCTCGTCGAGTTTGGCCAGCTCCGACATCAGCCAGCGGTGGGTCTCGTACCATTCGGTTTGCACGTCGACCAGCGTCCGGTCGCGGTGGCGTTCAAACAGGATCGCATTCACTTCGTCCTCGCTGGCCCGTTCCATCACTTCCGGTGGAACGCCAAGAGCCTCCATCGCCGGTATGTCAAGGAATTGATTCACAATCAGGAATTTTTCCCAGGCGGCGATGTGGGCGAGGATGTCCTTGACCGACCATTCGCCCTCGTCGCGGCGGACGATGTGCGGTTCGTCGAGCGTGGCGATCACTGCCGCAAAGGCCTCCCATTCGTTGTGGATCCGCGCATGGAGAATATCGGGATCGGTCGGGAATGTTTCCGGGTTTTCCGTCATGGGATTAATCCTTCCATGGATTGAATCATACTCGGAAAGCAGGAATTTTGGAATTGAAGATTTAGACATGTCATCCTGAGGACGCGAACTTGGCGTCCGAAGGATCTGTTGATCATCTCAAGGAAATTAATTTCTAATATCAGATTCTCAATATAATAATAGCTAGGGGGACGGGGGGAGAATGAACTGAACTACTTTGTCTACATATTGGCGAGTAAGTCCAGAACAATTTACATAGGGATTACGAACAACCTCGAACGCAGGGTTTTGGAACATAGATCGAAAATCATTCCGGGATATACGCGAAAATATAATATCGACCGTTTGGTGTATATCGAAATATTTGGGGACGTTCGACAAGCCATTATCAGAGAAAAACAGCTCAAAGGCTGGAAACGGTACAAAAAGACTAACCTATTGGAAGCAATAAATCCCACCTGGGAGGATCTCTCGAAAGAATGGTTTTCCTGAATAGATGGAAAAGCAGATCCTTCGGCCTCAGGGTGACAGTAGAGTGGTTTTCCTGAATAGATGGAAAAGCAAACCCTTCGGCCTCACAAAAGGCGTTCAGCCTCAGGGTGACATTAGAATGGTTTTCCTGAATAGATGGAAAAGCAGACCCTTCGGCCTCACAAAAGTCGTTCGGCCTCAGGGTGACATGACTGATGTTTGGCCCAAGTGTGACAGAAAAAAACAGCCGGCATGTATTGCCGGCTGTTATGCAGTTTGCGCTATTTCCTATTCATCCACATCGAATGTCGTCCGGTCGCCGGCCGGCGAGGCGATGACGGTGGAACCGCCGCCGGTGTCGCCCATTTTCAGCGTCCAGGCGGCCACCGTTCCCGAGGCGTAGGCGAAATGCGTGTTGTTGTACCAAATCAGGCGCATGGACCCGCCGGGGACGGCGAAGGTTCCCCCGCCGAGCGAGCCGATCCAATCGTTGGTGCCTGAATCGACATAGTAGCAGAAGTACTGCCCGTCGGGGGAGAAGGATTCCACCGCGGCATTACCAGTCGCCAGATGGAGCCCCATGGATCCGTCGAGCGCAGATACGTAAAGGTCCTTTACCGCGGGATCCGCCGTCGGGCGGGCAGAGGAGACCCGGTCGAGCGCGGGCGAGAGAATTCCCTTCGGGAAGAAGAAGTTTCCGTTCAAGGTGGAGGCCAGCGTGGCCGCGCCGGTCGAGGCATTCACCAGCCAGATTGCGCCGGTGGTGGCGGGGGCCAGCGGATCCTCCGAGGCAATGACCACGCCGAAGCGTGAGGAATCCGCCGCCCAGACGGGTTCGGGGTAGTACTGGTATTCGCTGTAGGTGATGATCGAGGGGAAGGTGACGACGTTCGGAATGACGCCGCTCCCGTCGATGTTGGCAAGCGAGAGATAGGTGCCGCGCGAAATGACCATCTTCATCCCGTTGGGCGAAGGCCAGACTTCGCCGGCATTCCCGGCGGTGAAGACGGTCGTGATCACACCGGTTTCGGCGTTTATCAGGAACAGGTCGTCGGAACGGCCGAGCCCGGGGCCATCGTATTGCACTTTGGTGTTAACCAGAAGATTGTGCGTGCCGGGGATCCATTTCACCTGGAAGAGATCGATGAACGCGGCGCCGGCGGGCAGCGGTTCCAACGCGCCGACCTGGGCCGAGGTCAGCAGCGAGCGGTCGCCGCTTCCGTCGTAATTAACCACGCGCAGCTCGGCCGGGTGGTCGAAGCCGTCGTGCCGGACGTAGGCGACCATCTGGCCGTCGTCGGAGATGTCGACCGAGTCGACGCCGGTCTGGGCGGAAAGCGCGTAGGCAGGAGCCGGCGGCGCGACCAGCCACGGGCTGCCGCCGGAGATGAAGGCCACGCGCAGGTGGGGCAGCGCGGCGGTGGGCATCAGCGTTTGGGTCGCGGTTGGGCCGAGATCGACGGTCGGCGTATCTTCCGGACCGCCGCCGGAGGGCAGCGTTCCGTCGGGTGTCACCCCGGCTCCGCCGGCGACGGCGGTTTCCGTCAGGGCGACGGCCACCTTGGAGGCAACCGCATTCCCCTCGGAGATGATGGTCGAGACAATGACGTCGGGGATTTCGCAACCCGCATTGACCAAAGCGACACACAGGAACAGGGCGACAGCCAGGAGTTTTCGCATGGGTGATGTTCCTTTCGGATCCATTCTATCAGGTAAGGAAGGATCGGGATATTCGTTTCATTCAAAAAACCTCTATATTATCTCCA
>CAZYSF010000041.1:0-7913 GCA_964649635.1 uncultured Anaerolineales bacterium
GCCCTGGCGGAAACGGAGTGCCCGTGCGAGCAGGCCGAGGAGCTGGCGGCCGCTGCCAGCCGCGCGCTTTACCAGGCCAAGGCCGCCGGCCGCAACCAGACCGAGATCGTTCGACTCAGCCCTCCAGCCCCTGCGGCCGCAGCGCCGCGGGCCCGCAAGAAGTAAAATCCCCGCTTCTTCCCCCTTCTGATAAGATTCAGCCGCCATTTACGGGGCCGGGAAGCGGGTCCGAATATCATTACCGTCACCGCCGCGCGTTCGCGGCTTGAAGGGTGGAATTACCGGCGGGGTGTTGGAGATTCTGCGTTTATCCGGTATTCTCCGATGTGGAAAACTGACTTTCACCCATGCGAACTCCTCCGAGGCTTAGCCGTCACGATCATTACTTAATGGAAAGGACAAGTCATGCCGCCGATTGACAGTTTTGTGGACCGCGTCGTTGCGAATGTGGAACAGGTGATTGTGGGCAAGCGCGAAAGCATAAAATTCCTGATGGTGGCGCTCCTGTGCGAAGGCCACGTGCTGATCGAGGACGTGCCCGGCGTGGGCAAGACGATGCTTGCCCGCTCGATCGCCGTCAGCCTCGGCGGCCAATTCCGCCGGCTGCAATGCACCCCGGATCTCCTGCCCAACGATGTGACCGGCGTTTCGGTCTTCAACCAGAAGAGCGCGCAATTCGAGTTCCGCCCAGGGCCGGTGTTTGTCAACATCCTCCTGGTGGACGAGATCAACCGCGCCACACCGCGCACCCAGTCCGCGCTGCTCGAGGCGATGCAGGAGCAGCAGGTGACGGTCGACGGATCGACCCATCCGCTCCCGCGCCCGTTCCTCGTCCTGGCGACCCAGAATCCGATCGAATACGAAGGCACCTTCCCGCTGCCCGAAGCCCAACTCGACCGGTTCCTGATCCGGCTCACGCTGGGGTACCCGAGCGCGGCGGACGAAAAAACACTGCTGATAAATCTGCGCCGGGAGCACCCGATCCTGCGCCTGGAGCCGGTGGCCGAGTGCGCCGAACTGCTGGAACTGCAGAAGCAGGTGTGGGAGATCCACATCGACGAAACACTGCAGGATTATATTGTGCGCCTGACCGGCCGCACCCGCTCGCATCCGGACCTGGCGCTGGGGGCCAGCCCGCGCGCGTCGCTCTCGCTGTACAAGACCGCCCAGGCGCTGGCGGGGGTCCGCGGCCGCGACCATGTCCTGCCGGAGGATGTTAAATCCATGGCGCCGGCCGTGCTGGCCCACCGGCTGGTGCTGCGGCCGGAAGCCGAGCTGCGCGGCCGGACCACCCGGGCGGTGATGGAAGAGCTGCTGGCCGAAACGCCGCTCGAACTCGGCTCCGTTAAGTGACGATTTGAATCTTCCACGAAGGACACGAAGGAAGATCTGAAGAACACGAAGAATTTATAAAATTATTACAATCTCGGTGTACTTCAGGTTTCCATCGTGTTCTTCGTGGAAGTCTTTAGCGGAAGGAATTAGGTAAGTGGGCGGGTATTTATTCTTTTTTCTGCTCTTCCTTGTCTTCCTGGCGGTCACGCTTCAGGAAACGTCGATTGTCACCATCATCTACTTCCTGATCGGCGCGTTCCTCTTCGGCCGCTGGTGGCGTGACCGGGCGCTGGCTTCGCTGGAATTCACCCGCGCCATGAATCCGCGCATCCTGCTGGGAGAGACGGTAAGCGTCCGGCTCGAGGTGGCCAATCGCGGCTGGCTCCCAATGCCATGGGTGAGAATCCATGAAAGCCTGCCGGTCGAACTCGCGATCCCGAATTTCTTCCGGCGGGCGGTCGCGCTAGGGCCGCGCGGAAAAACCACCATGGAATATCTGCTGCGGGGCAACAAGCGCGGGTATTACCGGATCGGCCCGCTGTACCTGCAGTCCGGGGACCTGCTCGGGCTGGAGGATGTCCGCGAGCGGCAGGGGGCGCCCGATCATCTGACGGTGTATCCGCGGATCGTCCCGATCCGGAAGTGCCCGATCCCGTCCTTTTCACCAATCGGCGTCCTCCGCTTCCACCGGCCGCTGTTCGAGGATCCCAGCCGGGTCGTGGCGAAACGGGATTACCAATCCGGGGATTCCATGCGCCGGATCGATTGGAAGGCCTCGGCGGCCGCGGGTAAACTGCAGGTCCGGCAATTCGAGCCGGCGATCTCGCTCGAAGTGGCGGTCTTCCTGAACTTAAGGGAAGGGGATTTCGAAAGCCGCAGCCGGATCGACGCAGCCGAACTGGCGGTGGTGACCGCCGCGTCGCTCGCCGCCTACGCGGCTGCCCGGCGGCAACCGGTCGGCCTGGTGACCAACGGGCTGGATCCGCTCGAACCGGAAAGCCGGTTCCATTCGCTTCCGGTCCGGCGCGGAACCGGCCACATGATGCTGGTGATGGAAAAACTCGCCCGGGTTCAGCTGGCGGACGCGGAATCCTTCACCGTCCTCCTGCGCGAGCGCGCGTCGGAGCTGTCCTGGGGGACGACTATGCTGGTGATCACCGGAACTCCGGACGCGCTCCTGTTCGACGAATTGCTGCGCGCCCGCCGGATGGGGTTGCAGAGCCTCGTGTTTCTCACGGCGCCGGTGCTGCGTTACGAGGCGTTCGAAGCCCGCGCCCGCGGGCTGGGGATCCCGCTGTACGAAATCCGCTCCGAACTCGATCTCGAACGGGCGTTGTTATGAAGGCAGGCACCGCGATGGATGACCGCCGGGTGAACGTTTTTTCAACCGCCAACGCCTTTCTGGCCAGCGTCATGGTGGTCTGTTTCGTGATCACCGTCAACCGCGCGATCGCTGTGTTCGAGGCGGACTGGTTCACGGGATTGATGTCGTTGCAGCGCGAAATCACGATCGGCGCATTCCTCGTCGCGCTGGAAGTTCAAATCACCCGGCGGGTGCTCGAACAGGATACGGTCCTGAGCCGGGAGTGGTGGCAGCGGATCCTCCCCGAATGGGCGTTCTGGCTGATCGCGCTCCTCGTGTTGATCTGGTCCAGAAACGGTCCCGTGATCACGCTGAGCGACCTGCCGCTGCTGGGGGAAAAAACCGCGCAGGTGCTGATGCGGCCGGAATTTGTGGAAGGGCTGCTGCTCTTAATCGCGGTGTGGGGGATCAGCCGCTTTCTGGCGCTCGACCTGACGGCGGTCGAGAACATCCCCACCGCCACGACGCGCGAGGCGATGCGCGGGGTGATCCAGGAACAGGTCTCTGTCCGCAACCGTCTCTGGCAGGATGTCTTCTGCCTCGGCGGCACAATGGTCTTCCTGGCGGTGTTCAGCATCCCGATCGCGCACTTAATCTTCGGCCTGCCGATGGCGTTCGGCTCACTGGGACTCGAGACCCTGATTTTTTTCCTGTGCGGATTCGGGTTGTTCGTGATCGGCCGCCTGCTGATTCTTAGGGCGGAATGGGTGACGGAACAAACCGGGGTCGATTCCAGCGTCACCCGGCACTGGCTGATCTACGGCCTGCTGTTCGTCGCGCTCCTTCTGCTCCTGTCGGTCGCGCTGCCGACGGCGTATACCTTTCAATTGCTGGCCAGCCTGAACCTGGTCCTGTTGGGCCTCAGCATGCTGATGTCCGTTCTCTGGCTGGTGGTTGTCTACCCGGTCATCTGGCTGTTGTCGCACATCTTCCCGGCGATGGGGGGACCGTCGAGCGGGATGGAGGAAATACTCCCCGAACAGGAGTTGGGCCAGCCGCTTCCCGCGCTGCCGCAGGGGGTGACCTGGGAGATGGTCGTCCGCGAGATCCTGTTCTGGGGGATCGTGATTCTGATTCTGGTTTACATCGCGCGCCAGGTTTTGCCAATGCGGTTTGCCGTTCTCCGGCGGCTCCGCCGCGCGCTTTGGTTCCGGCGCCTGTTGGAATTCTGGCTGCGGTTGAGGAAACGCTGGACGGTCTGGAGCAGATCGGCCGCGCTGACCCTCCGCGAAACCTGGGATGCGCTGCGCGAAAATCTGGGGGACCGCGGCAGCCGGGAATGGGGAGGGTTTCTCAGCCTGCGCGGATTGGATCCGCGCCAATCGGTACGCTTTTATTTCTTCGCGCTCCTGCGACGCGGAGCGGCACGCGGCGTAGTCCGCCGCCCAGCGCAAACGCCCCGCGAATATTCCGGCGTCCTTTCCGGTGAAGAGGACCAGATCCGCTCCGAGCTGGAGGAGATCACCCTCGCGTTCGAGGAAGCCCGCTACAGCGCACACCCGGTAACTCCGGAAAAAGCCCGGCATGTGCGGCGGGTTTGGGATACAATTCGCGCGACTTTGCGTTCCTCGCGGCAGAAGGACGAAAGAGGCGGAGAGCGGATCGGATGACGCCTGAACGGCGGGACACGATCGGGGTTTTGGTTGGCTTTCATGTATACGAGGGTTCGTATGCAAATCCCTTCGTATCCCCGATGGTCCGCGGTATTCAAACGGCCGCCCGCGATCAGGGGTTGAACATCATGATCGGATGCGGGATCGGCCGCGGGTTGACCGGCCAGCGGCTGTATTACCCCGCCTGGCCGGAGCGTTTCCAAACGGCCGATTTTGTCCCGGTCGGCCCGTGGAATACCGGCGGTTTGTTGATCCTCAACCCGCTGTATTTTCAGGAACAAATCCGTTATGTCCAGGACATAAAGGAAAAAAAATTTCCCGTGCTGTTCATCGGAACGGGCGCGGGCACTCCCTTGATTATGGTCGACAACGAAGGCGGCATCCGCCAGGTGGTGGAGCACCTGGTGGAGCACGGGCATCGGAGCGTGGCATTCATCGCCGGCGAGGAGAACGACCCCGGCGATTCCAAACTCCGGCTGAAGGCCTATCACCAGTCGGTCCGGGAACTGGGGCTGGCGGACGATTCGCGACTTGTCGAGTATGGGCAGCACTGGGTCGACGGCGGCTTTCAGGCGATGAAGCGGTTGCTGCAATCCGGGGTGAAATTCACCGCGGCGGTATGCAGCAACGATGAATCGGCGATGGGCGCCATCCGCGCCCTGCGCGAAGCCGGCCTGCGGATTCCGTCGGACGTGGCGGTCACGGGCTTCGACGATCACCTGACCGCCCTGGCACAGGTTCCCCCGCTGACCAGCGTGCATTATCCGCTGTTTGAAACGGGATACCGCGCCGTGCTGCTGCTGCGCAGACAAATCGAGCATGGAACCGACGGCGTCCCGGAATTGACCCGGGTTTCCACATGGCTGGTGCCGCGCCAATCCTGCGGGTGCCTCCCGGAGGTGGTCAATGCCGCCGTGATCCATCACGGCGCTTCCTTCGACTCGGACCGCCAGGATCTGAAGCGGTTCAAGGAGGATCTCTCCCAGGCGATGATGGAATCCCTCCTGGCGGAGACGACGCCCTCGAACATCCAGGATTCACGGCCGCTGTGCGACCGGTTGGTGGATTCCTTCCTGCTCAGCCTCCAGGATGGAGACCTCTCTCATTTTCAGATCGCGCTGATCGAGATCCTGCAGCGGATCGAAACGGCCGACGACGACGCCCATGCCTGGCAGGCGGCGGTTTCGATTCTACGGCTCGGCGCGCTCACGTTCCTCTCGGACGAAGTCGGCACGCGCCGCGAACAGCATGCCGAGGATCTCCTCCATCAGGCGCGTACGCTGATCAGCGAGAGCGCGCGCCGGCGCTATACCCGGATGTGCCTCCAGCAAACCTACTTCGAAGAAGCGATGGGGCGGATGACCGCCAAGCTGCTGTCTTCGCTGGAAGAGGACCAGGTCTACGAGGTCCTGCAGGAACAGCTGCCGCTGGTGGGGATCCGTTCCGGATACGTGGCCTTCTTCGAACCCGAAGCGGATGATCCTTACCGCAACAGCCGGTTGCGGGTCTACCCGACGGAGGCGCCCCCGCTGCGTTTTGCCACGCGCGAATTCCCGCCGCCCGGCCTGTATCCCGGGGACCAACCCTTCAGCCTCGCCGTCCTGCCGCTGTTCTTTCAGGATGAGCGGCTGGGGTACGTCGCCTTCGATGGTGACAACCTGGATCCTCTGGCGACGGTCGTCCGCCAACTGGCGACGGTGGTCAAGAGCGCCGGGCTGCATCAGAAAGTCCTCGAACTGACTCTTACCGATGAATTGACCGGGATCCACAACCGGCGCTTTTTTGAGATCCTCCTGCAAAAGGAAGCCGAACGCAGCCTGCGTTACGACCGGCATCTGGCGATCATCATGGTTGACATCGATCATTTTAAAACGTACAACGATTCGTTCGGCCACCCGGCGGGCGATGAAGCGTTGCGCCGTGTGGCGGAAGGGATCCTCGCATGCGCGCGGCGCGGATTGGATGTGGCAACCCGTTACGGCGGGGAGGTATTCGCGATTATCCTGCCGGAAACGGACGCGGACGGGGCGCAAGTCGTCGCCGAAACCATCCGAAAAAAAATCGCGTCCGACGGCCATTTCCTCCAGGCGATTACCATCAGCCTGGGTGTCGCTTCGCTGAAGGGAACTCAAGTTCAGCCCGGATGCCTGATCGAACAGGCGGTCAAGGCATTAGGCCAGGCTAAAGGTCAGGGTCGGAATCGGACGGTCCAGTTCGAGGAATGGATGCAGGATTCAGCTCAGGGGAAGAATCATGAAGCTTGAAGCCTGATCCCAATGGAGCGATTGCCGTCTCCAAAGATGGATGCAAATCGCCGCATTTTCCCCCCAATTTTCGCCCCCCCCACAATAAAAGGAAAGAAAATCTCAGGCAATTATGCGGATCATGAGACGGATTGTCCGGTCCGGAAAAAACGCGCCGGTGTGCGCTACGATTTGGACGTCGTCACCCGCACGGGGAAGAGGAGTTTGCCATCATCCTTCCGGTAACTTATGGCGACGGCGCGTGGACCGTCGCGGAAACAGTCCGGCAGGATATCGAATGCTGCGACCGGTTTTTACTTTTTTTTTACCGGCGAACCCCCGCAAGCCGAGAAGTGGGCATTCGACATAGCCGGCAATACCCGCCATCCGGACCGTACGGGCCATTCCTTCATCGAAAAGGAACGCGCCGCCAATCGGTTTGGTATACAATTATTCCGCGGGGAACGGTACTGGAGGAGATTCGCATTCCATGGATAATCCCAGGCGATTGACAATCGGCGTGCTGATCGGATTCCACGTATACGAAGGGTCCCATCCGGCGCCCTTTGCCTTTCCACTCATTCGTGGAATACAGGCGGCGGCGCGCGATAAAAATTACAATCTGCTGGTCGCATGCGGGGTCGCCCAACGGACGAAAGTCGTCCAGCAGACGCCTGCCTGGCCGGAATTGGGCCCGGAAGCAGACTTTGTCCCGGTCGGTCACTGGAACACCGACGGATTGATCTTCATCGGCTCCCTGGGTTCGAGATCGAAGGTTCAATATGCCCGCCGGTTGATCGACGAGGGGTTCCCGGCACTGGTAATCGGAAGCGACGCAGGGTCACCGGCGATTTTCGTCGACAACGAAAGCGGCGTTCGGCAAATGCTGGAACACCTGGTCGATCACGGCCACCGGTCTATCGCCTTTATCGCCGGCGACAAGGACGATTTGGGCGACAGCACAGCGCGCGTGAAAGCCTACCGCAACGGAGTCGGCGAATTCGGATTGTCCGACGACCCGCGCCTGGTGGAATACGGCCTCAGCTGGGACGAGGGCGGACGGGATGCCATGGGGCGGATCCTTAAGTCGGGCGTGAAATTCACCGCGGTGATGTGCAACAACGACATGTCGGCTATCGGCGCGATGCGGGCTCTGCGGGAAGCGGGGGTCCGCGTTCCCACGGATGTGGCGGTCACGGGATTCGACGACATTCTGGAGAGCCTGGCCCAGGTTCCTCCGCTGACCAGCATCCACTACCCGCTCTTCGAAACGGGGTACCGCTCGCTCCTGCTCTTGCAGAAGCGGATCGAGCAAGGCGCCGGAGCGATCCCGGATCTGACCCGGGCGTCCACCTGGCT
>CAZYSF010000042.1:0-5448 GCA_964649635.1 uncultured Anaerolineales bacterium
TGAACGGATCCGCGGCCGCCGTCATCTGGAAGACGGCGAAATCCCGGGCGGTTGAGTTCACGCTCGGCGCGAAGGAAATTTTCGTCGCCAGCCGGCAAGCGTCCGGGAACCCTTTCAAATGGGGGGCGATCTCCTATTTTAACCTGGGGCAGCGGTCACAGGATTGGCGCCGCAATCATCCGCAGCCTGGCGGGAAATTATCGGCGGAGTTGATCCCCCCGGAGGATGCACCCGCTCCGGGAGCGGAAGCCGCGCCTCGGGCCGGGATAACGGCGGGCGACTGGAAATTAAAAGTCGTCCAAAATAAAAAAATCTGCGACCGCCATTTCCTGCTTACCCTGGAATTGCCGAAACATACCGCGTTGGATTACCGGCCCGGCCAGTTTTTCCACATCCTTTGCGATCCCCAAACCCGTGAGAAACGCCCGTATCCGCTGACCCTTCGCCGTCCGCTCAGCATTCACCGCGTGCGCTATCCCGGTTTCGATCCGGCCGCCCTGGCCTGGGCGGGCGACATTCCGGATGAGATCCGCTTCGCGCTCGCAAATCACCCGGCGCAAATCGATTTCCTCTACCGGGTGGTCGGCGAGGGGACTGAACGCCTGAGCCGCGCCCGCCAGGGGCAGGTGCTCGAGGCGATCGGCCCGTGCGGAAACGGGTTCACCATCGGCGCGGAACGCACGGCGGTGATCGTCGCCGGCGGAATCGGGATTGCGCCGCTGGCCGCGCTGGCCGAATGGCTCCGCTTTTGCGGGAAGGACGTCCTGGTCTACATCGGCGCGCTCGAAAAAGAGCTGCTCAACCTGGCCGTCACCCGCGATTGTGAATCGGCGAACGACGACCGGGAGATCCTGGACTCGGTCGAGCAGGAATTCCGCGCGATCGGCGCCCGGATCCTGACCGTCTGCACCGACGACGGTTCGCTGGGTGAAAAGGGGCTGGTCACCGAAATGCTCGAGCGCGGCGTCCGCGACGGGTGCGTCCCGCGCGAAAGCGTGCGCCTGTATGCCTGCGGGCCCGCCGGGATGCTGCGGGCGGTGGCGGATATTGCCGCGCAAAATGCGCTCCCATGCGAGGTGTCGCTCGAGGAACGCATGGCATGCGGGATCGGGGCGTGTTACGCCTGCACGGTTACGGTTGTGCTCCCGGACGGCACCCGCCGCAAGAAGCGGGTTTGCCGCGAGGGGCCTGTCTTTCAAGCGAGGGAAATCCTATGCAAGGACTAGACGTCACACTCGGCGGATTGCGTCTGGGCACTCCGCTGGTTTCGGCCTCGGGCATATACGGCCTGGATTATGAACAACTGGCATCCTGCACGCCGTACATGAGCGCGGCTGTGACCAAAAGCGTCACGCTGCACCCGCGCCCGGGCAACCCGGAACCGCGCATCCATGAGACCCGAGCCGGAATGCTGAATGCGATCGGCCTGCAGAATCCGGGAGTGGCCGCCTTTGTGACGGATGAGATCCCGAAACTGCGCGCGCTGGAAGTGCCGGTCATCGCCAGCGTCGCCGGGTCCGAGGTCGACGAATACTTCCAATGCGCGGAGATCCTCAACGCGCGCGAGGAGATTCACGCGATCGAGCTGAACGTCTCCTGCCCGAACGTCGAAAAGGGCGGGATCGAATTCGGCTGCGACCCCGGCGTGCTGGAGGATCTGGTTACGCGCGCGAAGAAGGTGGTGCCCGGCAAGACGCTGATCGTGAAACTCACGCCCAACGTCACCGACATCACGGCGACCGCCCAGGCGGCGGTCAACGGCGGCGCGAACGCGCTGTGCATCATCAACACCCTGCGCGGGATGGCGATCGATGTGGAGCGGCAGAAACCCTCTCTGGCCAACCGGATCGGCGGGCTGAGCGGGATCGGGATCCATCCGGTGGCGGTCTACGCGGTCTACAAGTGCTATACCGCCTGCTGCAAGAAGCACAACGTCGGGATCATCGGCCTGGGGGGCGTGACCAACGCCGGGGAAGCGCTCGAGCTGATCCTGGCCGGCGCGACCTGCGTCGGGATCGGGACGGCTATGTTCCGCGAGCCGAACATCTTCGAGGATGTGGCCAAGGGGATCCAGGCGTATTTGAAACGCAAGGGGATTGCGTCGGTAAGCGAGTTGACCGGGAAAGCGGCGTAGCCGTAGGGTGTTGAAATAGGAAGGAAAAGGTGTCATTGCGAGCGACCGGAGGGAGCGAAGCAATCTCCCCCTTCGGAAAAAGCAGGAGATTGCTTCGTCGCTTCGCTCCTCGCAATGGCATCCTCAACTTTTTTTAACACCATACTACCCAGCCGATCCAGATGTGTGGATGGATAAATGGACCTTATTTCGGATTTTATTTCCGTTCAAGGCGTACGGCTTCATTATTATCGCACCGGCAGCAGGAACGGAATTCCCATGGTTCTGGTCCATGGGGTTACCGACGACGGTTTATGCTGGGTGCCGGTGGCCAGGGATTTGCCCCCCGATTACGACCTGATTCTGTTGGATATGCGCGGCCACGGAAAATCGGATGCGCCAAAGGACGGCGGATACACGCTTGAAAATATGGCGGCGGAACTCGCCGCGTGCATACAGTCTCTGCAGCTGAAGAAGCCGATCGTGCTCGGGCATTCGATGGGTGCCTTCGTCGCGCTGCTGCTTGCCGGGATTTATCCGGATATTCCGCGCGCGATCATCCTGGAGGATCCGCCTCCGTTCTGGAAAACCAGTCATCCCTCCCCGGAAGATGAGGCGTCGCGGCGCTCACTGCTAGAATGGATTCTCGGAGAAAAAGGGAAAACAAAAGATGAGCTCTTCGCGGAAGTCCGCGCGAACAATCCCGGCTGGTCCGACGAGGAACAAGGGCTGTGGGTGGATTCCAAACTAAGGTTCAACCCGGCTATAACCGCCCTGGTTAATAACGATCCGGGGGTGATGGATTATCAGAAGATCGCGGGGGGAATAACATGCCCGGTGACATTTATCAGCGCCGACAAACCCCTCGGCGCACTCGCCGGCGAAGAGGATATTGACCTTCTCAAGGAATGGATTCCGCAGCTCGAAAACCATCACATTGCGGGCGCCGGACATAGCATCCATCGGGATCAATTCGCAAAATACATGGAGGCCGTGCAAAACGCCCTGGACGGATTCGCCCGGGGAAAATGAAGATCTCAAAATCCCACGCCGGGATAAATCCCGGCGCTAGTACACAAAGCCCGCTTTCGCGGGCTGGTTAATGCCCCGAAGGGGCATCGTGTATGAGCGCGGGCATTCATGCCCGCGCGATCGACGAGCACGCCGACAATTTTTCCATTTACCTATCCACCCCACGCCGGGATAAATCCCGGCGCTAGTACACAAAGCCCGCTTTCGCGGGCTGGTTAATGCCCCGAAGGGGCATCGTGTATGAGCGCGGGCATTCATGCCCGCGCGATCGACGATTGCGCCAATTTCCGTTCACCCTACTCCATCATCTGCTTCACCTGCTCGGCGGTGAGCTTGTTCTGGGATTGCCAGATCGGGAGCAGATCGCGCAGGCGCGCGGCGGCATGCAGCTTCACGCCCATCTCCTTCAAGCTTTCCGTCCCGCCGCTCTCGCGGTCGACCAGCACCACCAGATCCTCGACCACCAGCCCCGCGCCGCGTAATTTTTCCAGCGCCTCGAGTTTCGCCCCGCCGGTCGTGACCACGTCGTCGATCATCGCAATGCGTTCGCCCTCGTTGTGCTCGCCCTCGATCTGCGCCTTGGTGCCGTACTCCTTGACCTCCTTGCGCGGGTAGATCATCGGCCAGCCGGTCTGCAGGCTGATCGCGGTCGCGATCGGCAGCGCGGCGTAGGGCAGCCCGGCGATCCTATCGAAGGACAGATCGCGCAGGAGCGGCGTGTAGACCGCCGCCGCGCGCGCCAGGAGTTCCGGATAGGATACAAACCGCCGCAGATCCAGGTAGATCGGCGACTGCTTGCCGGATTTGAGCGTGAAGTTTCCGAACTTGACGCATCCGGATGCGCTCAGAATTTCCGCCACCTCGAGGTGCACCGGCGACGGCCCGGTTTTCCCGCTCCTGGCCGCCTTCATCGCCTCGCGCATGACCGCCACCAGTGCTTCCGCTTCCGCCCGCGGACTGGCCGCTTTGGCCAGGGACCGCGAGACATTGATCAGCATCCCCAAACCGTCCGCGCGCAAGCCCGCATCGAGCGCGGCGCGCAGATCACCGCCCTGCGCGCCCACGCCCGGCACGAGCAGCCACAGGTTCGGCGCGAGCGAGCGCACGCGCCCGATCGCGGCCGGGTCGGTCGCACCGACGACCAGCCCGACGTTCCCGCGCTTGTTCCATCCCTGCGCCAGTTCCACCACCCGCTCGAAGAGCGGCACGCCGTCCAGGCGGCGTAACTGCAGATCTGCCGCACCCGGATTGGAAGTGCGGCACAGGATGAACGCCCCGCGCTCCTCTTTTTCCAGAAACGGCGCGACCGCGTCCCCGCCCAGATACGGATTAACCGTGATCGCATCCGCCCCGAGCGCCTCGAACGCCATGCGCGCATACGCCTTCGACGTGTCGCCGATGTCGCCGCGCTTGGCGTCGAGGATCACCGGCACACTTTGCGCGCGGCACTCGCCGATCACATCCACCAGCGCGCTATACCCCGCGGCGCCGAACGCCTCGAAAAAGGCAATATTGGGCTTGAAGGCCAGCGCCAGGTCCGCCGTCTCGCGGATGATGCGCAGGCTGAATTCCTTCGCCGCGGCCGGGGTCGGAGCGGAAAGCAGATCCGGGTGCGGATCCAGGCCGACGCAGAGCAACGATTGAGCCGAGCGGGCGCGGGTGTTGAGCAATTCGGTGAAGGTGGTCATGCGGGGTTTTTCTCCTTTTTCCAGACCATCGACGATAGACCATCGACCATCGTTTTACCGATTCTGCGGGACCGTCCTTCGATCGTCGCTGGTCGATGGTCAACGGTCGGATTACGCTTTTCCGAGCACCATCGCCAGCAGCGCCATGCGGGTGTAGAGGCCGTACTCCATCTGGCGGAAATACGCCGCGCGCGGATCGGAGTCCATTTCCATCGCGATCTCCCCGACGCGAGGGAGCGGGTGCATCACGACCATCTGGTCCTTGGCGGATTTCATCGTTTCGGGCGTGATCACGAACGCGCCCTTGACGGATTCATACACTGCCGGATCCTCGAAGCGCTCCTTCTGGACGCGGGTGACGTACAGCACGTCGGTTTCCGGCAGCACTTTTTCAAGGGTCGAATGCTCCTGGATCGACATCCCGCGTGCCTTCAGCTCGGCCACCAGATCAGGCGGCATGCGCAAAATGTCCGGCGAGACGCAGTGGACCCTGGTTTTGAAGAGGGACAGCAGCCGCGAGAGCGAATGCACCGTGCGGCCGTACTTCAGGTCCCCGAGCATCGTCACGGTAAGGCCGTCGGTGCGGCCGAGTTCCTCGCGGATCGTGAACAGGTC
>CAZYSF010000043.1:0-3433 GCA_964649635.1 uncultured Anaerolineales bacterium
TTTGATAATGAAGGCGCGCAAATCCTGTCGCAGTTGACACATGAATTGGATGTGGCGGAACTCTCAGCCGATGGTCTCAAAGCGCTGTTGGCGCAAGCGAAGACCTCGCGCGCTTACCAGCCGACCTTCCCCTATGTGGTCAACAACGACCCCTGCATCACCGGCATCCTCTTCAACACCGCCCGGAAGCCGTTTGATAACGTCGATATCCGCTGGGCGTTGGTGCTGGCGATCGATATCGTCGAGTACCTGAAAATCGCCGTCGACAGCTCGGGCACGATGAGCCCGGTGCACGTCCCGCACCTCGGCCCGTATCCCACGGATTACATCGCGCCGATGCAGGACTGGTTGAAAGCCTTCACCATCGACGTGGGCGGCGGCGAGACGTTCGCCCCGTATGATGCGGATGCTCCGAAACGCGTTGCCGCCGATGCCAAGAGCCGCGGGTATGTCTTCCCGGACACTCCGGAATTCCAGGCCCAGGCGTTTGGGTTGGGCTGGTACAAGTTTGCCCCGGAGACCGCCACGAAACTGCTGGAAAAGAACGGCTTCAAGAAGAACGCGGATGGCAAATGGCTGACCCCGGAAGGCAAAATCTGGACCATCAACTATCTGTGCGGGAATATCCTTACCAACCATGATGCGCGCAATGCCGCAGCCGCCGTGCAGCAGTGGAAGAAGTTCGGCATCGATGCCAACATGCTTTCCATCGCGGATAACGACGGCTTGCAGGCCACCGGCGACTTTGATATCAGCGGCAACTGGCCGGCGCAGGAGCCCTGGGGCGCGGGTCCCGATCTGTATCGCGTGCTCGACAGATGGAACTCCGCCTATATCAAGCCCCTGGGAGAGCGCACCGCAGGCATTTACTCGCGCTGGTCGAGCCCTGAAATGGACGACGTCATCAAGCGGCTGCGCGAGACGGATCCCTTCAACACCGAACAGGTCATCGCCGTCGGCACCGAGGGCCTCAAGGAAGCGGTCAAGAATATGCCCGGCGTCCCGACATACGGGTATATCGGCTTTGTCGGCTGGGACGAATACTACTGGACTAACTGGCCCGGCAGCGAAAATCCCTATAACGAGCCGTACACTCACTGGCCCAACTTCAAGTACATGACTCCGTTCCTGAAACCCACCGGTAAATAGATTCCGAGTCTGTCCGACTGTGTGGAAACACTCCCTGGGCGGGGAAACCCGCCCAGGGAAAACATATGTCGCACCGCCCGAGGGGTTTTCCCGAAAAGAGTGATAGCTTTACGACGCGATTGAAAAACGCGTGAGGTAAAAGCCGTGGCCTTCCTGAAACGATATCTCATCCCCCGTCTGGTTCAATACGTTTTGGTCATTTGGCTGGGTATCACGATTGTTTTCCTCATTCCCAGACTCACCCCGAACGACCCTGTCATGGCAATGATCGGTCAAATGAGGGCGCATGGTTCGACATTGGAGCCGGGCGCGATGGACGGCATCATCCGCGATCTGACCGAGATGTACGGCTTGGAGGGGTCCTGGGGAGAACAATACGTGGCCTTTTGGGGCAGGCTCTTTCGCGGTGATTTCGGAGTTTCCTTCTTTAATTTCCCCGCCCGCGTTAACCAGCTCATTGGCACCGCCTTGCCCTGGACTTTGGGGCTTCTGCTGATCTCCACCGCCATCAACTGGATAATCGGAAATATCATCGGCGGGTTGGCGGGTTACTTTTCCCGGAAAGGCTGGTCGCGAATCCTGGATGCCATCGGCATGTTGATCCGGCCGCAACCCTATTACATCTTTGCCTTCGGATTGCTCATGCTTTTTGCCGGGAGTGTGCACTGGTTCCCGGTTACCGGCGGATCGTCTTTGGGGGCCAGACCCGCCTTCACCTGGCCTTTCATCAAGGATGTCGTATGGCATTCGTTCCTACCCGCCTTCTCGATGATTGCCCTGGGTGCGGCGGTTAATTTCCAGACCATGAAGCTGATCGTGCAGAATGTCAACGCCGAAAATTTTGTTCAGTTTGCCAAACTGGGCGGCGTCACGGAAGACCGCATTGTGGGCAAGTATGTAATTCGCAACGCCTTACTTCCGCAAATCACCGGTCTGGCGCTTTCGCTTGGGCAGATCTTTAGCGGGGCGCTGATTACCGAGATCGTGTTCGGGTACCCCGGCTTGGGAATGCTGCTGTATAACGCCGTCATGCGGGCGGATTACAACCTGATCATGGGGATTACCCTGCTTTCCATCGTTGGAATCACTACGGCGATCCTGATCCTGGATCTGACATACCCCTTGTTTGATCCTCGGGTGAGATACTATTAAGGAGTTGGTTCCATGAGAGTCATACGAGATCTTTTCCGGGATTATCGCTTTACCTTCAGCTTCATCGTCCTTGTGTTGATCATGACCATGGCGGTTTTGTCTTTTTTTTCACCGTACGATCCTTCGATGTGGTTTGTCGTCCCGAGAGATATGAAGCCCTCGGCCGAGTATCTGCTCGGCACTGATTCCAACGGGCAGGATATCTTCTGGCAAGCCACCTTTGCGGTGCGGAATTCCCTGATCATCTCGCTCATCGCCGCGTCGGTTTCCCGGGTGATCGCCGTTCTGGTCGGCATGATCGCCGGTTATGCGCGCGGCAATGCGGACCGGATACTGATGTTTATCAGCGACGGCCTGCTGGTTATCCCGCTTTTCCTGATCTTGGTGATGTTGTCCATGATCATTCGGAAAAATATGAATCTTATTGTTCTGGGATTGATGTTATCGGCCTTCGGTTGGGCATGGGACGCCCGGGTGATCCGGTCGGTGATCTTGAGTTTGCGCGAGCGGGATTTCACAAAGACGGCAATCCTTTCGGGTACGGGAACGGTTGAACTGGTCCTCAAGGAATACATGCCCTATACCACGCCGTTGATCTTTTCGACGCTGATCAACAATATCTCCTGGGCAATCGGATTGGAGATGACCCTGGCGCTCCTGGGGCTGGTGGATGTCAATATTCCCACCCTGGGCACAATCCTGAATTGGGCGATCACGTACCAGGCGATGTTCCTGGGACGCTGGAATTGGGTCCTGACTCCGGTGGTTTTGGCGGTCTTCATGTTTATCGCTCTCTATTGGCTTTCGGTCAGCATCAGCGAGTATTTGGATCCACGCACTCGGATCCAGAGGGTTGGGGTGTAGTCGTGGAGACGCAGATATGACCAACGAAAAAATATCCACCCTGCGAACTGACCACCTTCATTCCTACTACGTCCTGGAGATGTATGGCAAGCAGAAGGTCGTCAAAGCGGTTAATGATGTGGACCTGAAGATCTATGAAAACGAAATTTACGGTATCGCGGGGGAGAGCGGTTGCGGGAAAACCACGCTGCTGAAAGCGCTGTATAACGATATCATGCCGCCCCAGCGCCTGATCAGCGGCAAGATTTATTACCGCGTTAATGGAGGA
>CAZYSF010000044.1:0-10443 GCA_964649635.1 uncultured Anaerolineales bacterium
GAGATCGGTGCCGGGCAGGTCGACCTTTTCCAGGATCCGGATCTCCTTCTGGCTCTCCAGCGCGGAGCGGAACCCTTCGTATTTCCCCTGGACGTTCTCGATGTTCGACGCGCACACCAGCGCGATCACCTTCCCCCTGCTCCCCAGCAGCTTGGCCGCTGACTCGCCGGCCATCCGGCCCAGCTGGAGGTAATCGTTGCCGATGCAGCTTGCCCGCCTGCTTCTGGGCATGTCGCTGTCGATGCAGACCACCTTCTGTCCGAGCGCCGCGAGGGCGACTCCGATGTTGGCCGTGGCGGTGGTTTTCCCGACGCCGCCCTTTCCCGAAGTAATGGTCAGAACCTTAGCCGTCATTCCCGCTCCTCAATGTAAGATGTCATTCCGAGGGCTCGAAGAGCCCGAGGAATCGGCTGGAAAGATCAACCGATCCCTCGCCTTTGGCTCGGGATGACCGCTTGAGCGTCATTCCGGGCCCGCCCTGAACCCGATCAAATCCGTCATCCCGGCGTGTTCCTGGCCGGGGAGGGCCGAAGGCCCGAGGAATCGCATCTGCATGGGTAAATCATCCTTCTTTTCCCCCGTCCCCGGTCTTCGGCTTATCCTTGGGGCTCCACGGTTCCGCCACCAGCAGGCCGTCGCGCAGGTAGGCGATTTCCGGCTGGGTCTTCCCTTTGCGGGGCGGTGAGATGGCCGCGTGCGAGGCGATCCGCAGTTGCATCGGGCTGAGATCGATCGCGCACACGACCGAGGTTTCATCGCCCTGCGCGCCCGCATGGACCGTCCCGCGCAAATGCCCCCACACGATGATGCTTCCTCCGGCGATGATCTCCGCGCCGGGGTTGACGTCCCCGAGCACGGTCACATGCCCGGGGAAGTGGATGCTGTTCCCGGACCGCAGGGTTTGCTGGAGGAAGATCGCCTCCATTCCCTGCAGCTCGGTCGAGAACGGCGAATCCTTCACCTCGCGCTTGGGCAGCGACGTTCCGAGGCCGAGGCTCTTGGCCGCTTCGATCGTCGCGGGATCCTCGGAAAGGATCGAATGCAACCCCATCCCGCGGTCCGCCAGTGCGCCGCGCAGGGCGGCCAGTTGGGCCGCATGCAAAGGGTACGCGCCCAGCTGGAGAATGGCTTGGGCGCCGAAGAAAAAATCCGGCTTCGAATCCAGATGTCCCAGGAGGGAGGAGTATGCTTCCTCCCAATTTCCCTCTCCGGGAGTGATCAGGAGGCCTTCGTGGATACCCTTAACGCTGACGGCTAGCGGCATGGCGGGTTGTCAGAGCTCGCGCCTGTTTTCCATCATTTTAATTATAGCATGCGCAACCCGTCATTCCGAAGCGCCGCACTTTGGCGCCGAGGAATCGGTAAGTTCATAAAGCAGGACTTTCTTTGCAGCCGATTCCTCGGGACCTTCGGCCCCTCGGAATGACCTCATCCGCCCTGCTCGAGGTCGATCGTCTTGAGCGCGAAATACGCCCGCAGCACGTCGCGCACGACCGGCCCGGAGGTGACCGCCCCTTCGCCGCCGTCGTAGACGAACGCCACCACGACGATTTCCGGATTGTCGTACGGCGCGTAGGCGCCGTACCAGGCGTGGGTCGGCCAGGCCTCGCGTTTGCACAGGTTGCGGGATTGCGCGACGTCGTCGCAATATTCGGCCGTGCCCGTCTTCCCGGCGGTCGGAATGTTCTCGATTTGCGCGTAATCGGTCGCGGTGCCGTTCGTGACCGCCAGCCGCATCCCCTGCTGCACCAGCTTGAGCACCCAGGGCTGGACCGTGACGGTATCGTAGAGCTCGTCATGGATGTCGTCGGTGATGTCGTACAGCATATTCGGTTCGTTGGTGCGGAGGACGTTGCCCTCCCCGTCCAGGTATTCCCTGATCAGGGTTGGCTTCATAACCTTGCCGTTGCTGGCGATGACCGCGAGGGATTCGGCCACCTGCAGGGGGGTCACATCCACGTACCCCTGGCCGATCGTGGCGATGTACGTGTCGCCGGTGGCCCAGTTCTCGCCCTGGTAGATGCGCTTCCAGTCCTTGTCCGGGATCAGGCCGTCGCGCTCGCCGAACAGCTCGATTCCCAAAGCGCGGTCGTAGCCAAGCGCCCGCGAGTATTGCTTGATCCCCTCGATCTCCAATCCCTTTACCACTCCGCCCGATCCGCTGTACCCGGCGCCCAGGTTGTAGAAATAGATATCGCACGAGAGCGCCAGCCCGCGCAGAAAGGTGATCTCCCCGTGCCCGTTGCGCTCATAGCAGTAGAACAGCATCTCGCGCCCGGGGTCGGAGGGATGGAATTTTTGCGTGATCGAGATCGTCCCGCGGCAGATGACCGGGGTGTCGGGGGTGACAATCCCCTCGTTGAGCGCGCCCACCGCCGTGGTCAGTTTGAAGATCGATCCGGGCGGGTACGTGCCGGATATCGCGTGATTCAGGAGCGGGTTGCTGATGTCGTTCGCCAACTCGGTGTAATAATCGATCGGGATGTAGCGCGAGAATTTCTGGTTGTCGTAGGTCGGGATCGAAACCAGGGCGAGGATTTCTCCGGTGTTCGGATTCATCGCCACCACCACGCCGCCGAGCATCGGGCTGCGCAGGTACTCCGGTTTGAGCGCGCGGGTCTCCTCGATCTGCTTCTCGAGGATGATCGTGGCGGCTTCCTGCAGCCGCGCGTCGATCGTCACACGGATGTTCTGCCCGGGGACCGCCGCCACCGGCGGTTCGAGCAGGCGGATATGCTTTCCGGCCGCGTCCACTTCCCACAGCTCGCTTCCGTACGATCCGGCCAGTTCTTCCTCCATGTAGGCCTCGAGCCCGGCGTAGCCGAACTTGTCGCGGTCAAGGTTGTACCCTTTGGCTTTGTAGTAATCCGAAGCTTCCGCCGGGACGCGCCCCATGTAGCCGACGATGTGCGCGGAATACCGGCCGTTCGGATAATCCCGCACCGGGGAGACTTCCACGCCCACGCCCGGCATGTCGGCCGATTTTTCCAGCACGATTTTCGCGATCTCCGCATCGGCATCGCATTGAATTTTCACCGCGGAATAGGGGGCGAGTTCGATCCATTCATCGACCAGATCGGCGATCCCGCGTCCGGGCGCGCACTCCTGCGAGGGAACCGATCCCGGAACCCGGATCGGCACGCCGGTCAGCGCCGTTAGCTTCCGGTAGACCGCATCGATCTCCGCTTCCGTATCGGGCAGATCGGCGGGGGTGATGGTGATATTGTAGGCGGGCATGTTGCGCGCCAGGAGCACCCCGTTGCGGTCGTAGATCACGCCGCGCGAGGCGGGGACGTAGATAACCTGCGTCCGGTTGCTTTCCGCCAGCCCGTAGAAAAATTCGCCCTGGATGACCTGCATGGAGAACAGGCGCAAGGTGAACACGACGAACATTCCGACCATCGCGATCAGGAAAAACCGGATGCGCGACGGGTGGACTCGATTCTCGCTGAACGGGGAGTTTCTCATTCGTCATCCTCCGTAAGAACGGGAATGCCGATCCGGTGCAGGGGACGCAGCGTCAGGTACACCGGGACGGCCCCAACGGTGTTGAGGAAGGCGGTCGGCAGCGTGACGTACAGAAGCAGATAACCGACCTCGAGAGTCCGGCCGAATACGACCAGCAGGGCGATCATCGCCAGGTGGGCGAGGATCGTGCCGAACAGGGCGATCGCCATCACCACGATCGGGCTGTGGGTCCGGAGCCGGCCGTGCAGGTAGCTGATGCAAAACGCCGCGAACAGGTAGGCGATCGACGTCACCCCGAACGGGCCGCCGGTGAAGATGTCGCAGAAGAATCCCGCCAGAACCGCCCAGATCATGCCCTCCTCCGGCCGCAGCAGGCTCCAGCACAGGACCGCCAGCAGCAACAGGTCCAAATTTCCGTCCAGGAGGGGGATGTGGCGGAGGATGGTGGTCTGCAGCAGGGCGAGGATTGCCAGGAGCGGAACGGCGATAGCCCAGATCATCGGCGCGGCCTAGCGCGGGCTCTCCAGCAGCGGATCGATCAGCACCGGTTCGAAATTGGTGATGATCAGGACCATTTCGAGGCGCGAGAAATCGCTGCGCGGTTCGATGATGACGGTCTGGTAGAGCTCGTAATCACGGCGGTGGACGCTGACCACCCGCCCGATCAGGATTTCCGACGGGAAGCCGCCGCCCAGGCCGGATGTCACGACGATCTCCCCGACCGTGATCTTGATGTCCTGGGAGATGTAGATCATTTCCAGTTCGCCCGTCGCCCGTCCGACCAGGATTCCCTCGGCGCGGCTTTCCTGGATCCGCGCGTTGATGACCGAATCCGGGTCGGTGATGAGCTGCAGCTTGGAGGCGGAGGCGCTGACTTCGGTGATCCTGCCCACCAGGCCTTTTTCGTTCACCACCGGCATGCCCCGGCGGATTCCCCCGTCGGAACCCTGATCGAGGATCAGATAATGCAGGAAGGGGCTGGTATCGCGCCCGATCACCTTGGCGGCCACGTAGCGGTTTTCGGGCGCCTCTTTGGCGGCGTCGAGCAGCGCCTCCAGCCGTTCGACGTCCGCGGATTGTTCGCGCAGGGTCACCACTTCGGCTTCGAGCTGGGCGACCCGTTCCTCCAGCTGGCTGTTGGTCTGAATAAGCTCCTGCAGGTTGCGCGGGGCGGTCAGGAAGTCGCGGATATTAAAGAAGGCGGTTGAAATCGAGCGCTGGACGCCGGTAACGGCGCGCTGCGCCAGATCCTGAACCGGGGCCAGCATTCCCGCCTGGCCGAGGAGCACCAGGCCGACGGCGGCCGCGAAAAGCGCGGATGCGATCAAGAGGCGTCTTCTCGTGTTGGGCATGGGGTTATCGGAGTGGGGTCAACGCGGAAACGGTGGATTACCTTCGAGTGCGGTAATCCCGGTCGGAAGAAGCGATGAATTCACGATGCTGGTCGATCCCCGCCAGCACGGCGGCCGCTCCGCGGACGACGCACGTCAGCGGATCGTCGGCCCGCCAAACCCGGATCTTGAATTCCTCGCTGAGTTTTTCCGGAAGGCCGTTGAGCAGGGCGCCCCCGCCGGTCAGGCACAATCCGGAATCCAGCAGGTCGGCCATGATCTCCGGCGGAGCCTGCTCGAGCACGTCCCGCAACGCCTGCGAGATGATCTTCAACGAAGGCGCCAGCGCCTCGCGCATCTCGATCGAGGAGATCTCGACCTCTTCCGGAAGCCCGGAGATCAGGTTGCGGCCGCGGACGGCCATCACTTTTTCCTCCCGCAAGGGGGCGGCGGCTCCGACGGTCTTTTTGGCCTGCTCGGCCATCGACTGGCCCACCAGCAGGTTGTATTTATCGCGCAGGTAGGTGATGACGTTCTCGTCGAGTTCGTCGCCGGCGACGCGGATCGAGTTGGAGAGCAGGATTTTCCGCGAGGAAAAGACCGCGATTTCGGTCGTGCCGCCGCCGATGTCCATCAACATCGTGCTGTGCACGCCGCGGATCGGCAGCGCGGCGCCGATCGCGGACGCGACCGGCTCTTCCACCAGGAGCGCCTCGCGCGCCCCGGCCGACGTGGCGGCGTCGATCACCGCCCGCCGTTCCACGCTGGTGGCGCCGACCGGGACCCCGACGATCACCCGCGTCAACGGCACCGGGACCACGCTCTGGTTGATCACCCGGCGGATGAAATATTCCAGCATCGTGGCCGTCGCGTCGAATTCCGAGATCACCCCGTCGCGGATGGGCCGCATCGTGACCACATTCGGCGGGGTGCGGCCGATGATTTCCTTCGCCGCGCGGCCCACCTTCAGCACCCGGCGGGATTTCTTGTCGATCGCCACCCAGGAGGGCTCGTTGATGACAATGCCCTTGCCGTGGACAATAACCAGCGTGTTGGCTGTCCCTAGGTCGATGCTTATGTCTAATGTGATCAGGCCGAGCAGCCACTGAAGCGGATTAGCCAAAGTCTCTCCTGGAATATGAAAAGAAATCCACCATCAAATGCAGAGAGTAATTCCGCATGCCCCGGCGTCTGCCCCGCGGAGTGACATTGCCAGCCTTTGGTTCTTTGGCAATGTCGACCCCGAAGCGGGTTGTTCTAAGCCGAGGAGGGGCCTTCAGACCCCGGGGAATCGGTTGTTCGTGGAAGGAATTGCCGATCCCTTCCCTCGCTACGCTCGGGACAGGCTGCCTTCGGTTCGGGACGACAACCGGAGCCCCAAAAGAACCAGCTAACGATTATACCATCCGGAATTTCAGCGCTTTTCCCGCAGAAATCCCGGGGTTGATGCTATAATCCCGCCCCACGGAAGCATTCGCACGCCAATCCAATCCGCTTCGGAGCAGGCAATGTCCAAACCCGGGATCGACGAACAACTCGCCATACTCATGCAGGGGACCGAATATGGGGACCCGGCGCTCAAGCAGGCCATGGCCGCGGAACTCCGCGAACGCCTGATCCTGGCCGAAAAGGAACAGCGCCCGTTGCGCGTGTATGCCGGCTACGATCCCACCTCCTCGGATCTGCACCTCGGCCATACCGTGACCATGCGCAAATTGCGCCAGTTCCAGGAGCTCGGGCATTCGGTCGTCTTCCTGATCGGCGATTACACCGCGCGGGTGGGGGACCCGTCGGATAAGAATGCCCTGCGCCCGCAATTGTTGGAAGAGAAGATCGGCGCCAACGCCCGGACGTACGCCGAGCAGGCGTTCCGGATTCTGGACCGCGAAAAGACCGAGGTGCGGCACAACTCCGAGTGGCTTTCCAAGCTCTCCTTCGCCGAACTGATCCGCTTGGGATCCAATTTCACCGTGCAGCAGTTCACCACCCGTGAAAATTTCCGACTGCGCTGGGACAAGGGCGACGCCATCTATCTGCATGAGTTCTTCTACTCAATCATGCAGGGGTACGATGCCTATGCCCTGCGCGCCGACGTGCAGGTCGGCGGGACCGAGCAGCTCTTCAACATTCTTACCTCCGGCCGGAAGATCATGGAGTTCTACGGAGTCCGGCCGAACATCGGCGTGCTGCTCGGGATCCTCCCCGGGACCGACGGCGTCGTCCGGATGAGCAAATCTCTCGGCAACCACATCCCGATCATGGCCGAGCCGGGGGATATGTACGGCAAAGTGATGAGCGTGCCGGATACGGCCATGGCGCTTTATTTCCGGCTCCTGACCCGCTTCACCCCGGATCAGATCGCCGCGACCGAACGCGATTTGTTATCCGGTGGGCTGCATCCGCGCGATGGAAAGATGCGCCTGGCGCGCGAAATCGTCGAGATCTACCACGGTCCGGATGCGGCGGCGGCGGCTGAAGAGCAGTTCCGGCAGGTCTTTCAAAAATCGGAACTGCCCCAAGACATCCCCGTGGTTCAGGTTTCGGACGGGAAACGCCTGGCCGATCTGCTGGTGGAACTGGAATTGGCCAAAAGCAAAAACGACGCGCGGCGCCTGGTCGAGCAGGGCGGGGTGCGCCTGGGCGGCGAGACGGTCAAGGATCCGAACGGCGTTGTGCCGCTCGCGGGCGATCCGGTCCTGCAGGTGGGAAAAAGGAAATTCATCCGCTTGAAGAAAGCGGGATAGAACCGTTTCGGAAAGATGATCGTCATCCCCGGGTGGACTTGTCGGGGATCCGGTTGTTCCGCTGTATGAGGAAGGATCTAATCGAGTAGGTTGTGGTTTCCCGCTAGGTCCACGCGGGAATGACGACAACTTATGGCATCTCCGAACGGGTCAGCGCGAACGCGGATTGAGGCGTTTGCCGAAAACCGCAAATTCGGATTTAATAATCCGGTGACGCCGCTTCCGGGGAAAGCGGCCGGTCCAGGGAGAAACCCATGGAACAGGATGCCCGCCTCAACGCCGAATCCGGTCTTTATCCGCAAAAGATGCTGGAATCGCTGCTTGACAGCGAAGTCTTGCGCGCCAAGCGGTACCCCGGTCCGCTGTCGGTCCTCTACCTCGGATTGCGTTTTGATGAAAATCCCTCGCCGGATGTCCTGGAAAGCGCGCAATCCTTCCTGGCCGACATCCTGCATGCAAGTCTGCGCGAGGTGGATATGCCCGGCCACTACCAGGGCAACTACCTGGTGGTCATGCCCGAATCCGATGCGGAGGGGGCCAAAAAGGCGGCGGAGCGGCTGGTCGACAGGTTCCAAGGCAAACAGGTCACCCGCCAGTTGCAGGAATACAGGGTGTCCGTCTGCGCTGGAGTCGCCTCGCACCCGGGCGGTGACGGGATCAGTTCGATTGAACTGCTCTCCCGCGCGTCCACCGCGCTGTGGGAAGCGCACCGCCGCGGGCCGCGCACGCTTTTGCTCTATGAAGAAATAAATAGCGGGGACCGGAAACAATAACGGAGTTGCGAAACTTACGAATAGGTGGAAATGCTCGGCTGTGTTCTTACTGGTGAGGGTGCAGTAGAGTGTACTTTGGATTCCTGCCAAGTACACGCGGGAATGACGAACAAATCGGGCACGCGCGGGCATGGCGATCAATCCGGTTGCTTTTTATTTTTCTATTAGGCACCTTTTATTTTCACTCCGCCCTGTCGGATCATTCCTCCAGCATCATTTCCAGTTCAATCTCGTCCCGAATGGGGATTCCCGCTTCATCGAGGAGCGGGATCGGTTTGCGCTTGCGAGATTCCGCGATCGCGTTCGGGCGCAGGGCGGAGAGAACGAAACCCTTGCGCTGGTAGAACCGCAGCGCCTGCAGATTGTTGTTGGTTGTCACCACGCACAACCGCCGGCATCCGGCCAGCCCGGCGGCGCTCCGGACGGCTTCGATCAGCGCCCCGCCGATACCCCGGCCGGGAGAGAGGCTGTCCAGCGTCATGATCTCGCAGGTTTTTTCATCGATGCGGTAAGTGATCAAACCGGTTTTGGCCGACCCGGTCTCGGCGATGAATCCCGAAAGTTCGGCTGGTTGATACTCCCCGCCGCGCACGATGACGAACTCCGCCGCCCAATGCTCGCGCATGAGCTGCAGGATCCAGGGCTTATCTTCGGGGCTTACGGGGCGGACGGTGAAATCGGTCATCGAGAAATCCAATACTCAGAAGGAATTATAAATCTACTTTCTTCCTATCATGTGACTAGGGGGTTGTGATCGTCGTGCCTGCGTGTTCTTAGCAGGCATCCAGGAATGATTTATGGAAGAAGATGGATTCCGGCTAGGGTCACACCGGAATGACGATCATATCTGTCATCCCCGAGAGTTCTTATCGGGGATCCTGTGCTGCCCTTCATAAGCGAGATCGCAATCGAGTGCGCTATGGATTCCGGCTAAAACCACGCCGGAATGACGGTGGAGGAGCTGTTCGTCATCCCCGATTTTTCGTGTCGGGGATCCAGAGGGCTCCCTTATTGTGGATAGTCATAATCGAGGGTGGTGTGGATTCCGGCTAAAAGCACGCCGGAATGACGAAAAAAAAGAATTCCTTTGCGTTCTCTGCGTCTCTGCGGTGAGATTTATTTGTCCATTGCCGCCGCAAACGCAAGGATCATCCGCCCGATCCCCGCCGCGTCGGAAGGTGAGCCCTCGAGCGCGACCACCACGACGATAGGATCGTCGCCCGCGGTCTCAAATCCGGCATACCAGGAAATTCCACCGGCACTTGCCCCGTTTCCGCCGCATCCGGTCCACTCGGCCGTATCCCCGCCGCCGCCCAGGATCTCCCGCAAGCGCGCCGCCGTCACCGCGGTAACCATCGCCACCGGATGACTCGCCGTGGCGGGCGTGGTCCAGCCGGTCTCCGCCTCCAGGCGGTAAATCAACCTTGGGGCGGGAGCCATGCCGCCGGCGGCTATCGATGCAAAGGCGAGCGCCAGTTGGATCGGGCTGACCAGAACGCGTCCCTGCCCATCCCATTCGCGCAGGATGGAGGTTTCGTCGGCGGGAAACACAAGCGCCGCGACATTCGCGGTCGGCAGGTCCATCGCCGGATCCTGATCGAACCGGAATTGGGCCAGGACCTGTTGGGCGAACTCCGGATTTTCCAAAATCCATTCCGTGTACGGCACCGCGCACAGGTCGGATCCCGAATCCGGCAGATTCCAATTTTTCGCTTCCGCGGCGAAGAATGGGTACAACATCCGGCCCGGCCCATACAGCCCCTGGGTGGCGCGGTTGAGGAGCGGGGCCGCGGGATTGCGGGACAGCAGTTCGTAATCCGTTTGCAGCGTCGCCGGATCGAACGTCGGTTGTGAGATGAGCGCCAGGATTTCCCCGCTCCCGGCCCGCAACACCACGACCGCGCCGGCAAGATCCCCCATTCCGGCGCTGCCGCGCTCTTGCAGGGAGCGGTCGATCGTCAGCCAGGCATCCTTGCCTTCCAGGGGAATCCCGAGCACCGTTTCCGACCACCACAGGTCGAACGAATTCCGGCCGGCTTCGCCGCGCAGCCAGGGATCCAGCGCGGCTTCCATTCCGCCCTGTCCGTAAAAGGCCGTCGTGAATCCGACCACCGGCGCCGACGCGGG
>CAZYSF010000045.1:0-11011 GCA_964649635.1 uncultured Anaerolineales bacterium
CTCGTTCCAATATACAATTCCTATAGTCCCTCGAAGCCTGTTCGACCGACCCTGCCGGAAGAAACCGGCGCTGACGCAGGAAATCACAATTCCCTGCCAAAGGATACAGGCGATGAAAAAATCCACACTGGCCCAATTGACCAGCCGCGAAAATATGCTCATCCTCACCTACGCCCCGGCCGGGCTCGGGCACCTGCGGGTGACCGATGCGCTCTACGACGGCCTGCCGAAAATCGTCAACCCTGTCGTGCTTGGGAGCCGGGATGCCTCCGTCCAATTTCTGCACCGGGTCACCAGCATCCACCCCATCACCCGCGGGATCTTCGAGTGGCTGCAAACCGGCCCCCTATCCGACCTGGCCAACCGTGCGGTCCGCTGGCAGTCGCGGATCAACACCCGCCTGATGTACGAGGAAATCTCGTATCTGATCGACTCGCGGTTTGATCCGCCGAAGAAGATCCTGGTTGTCTCCACGCACTTCGGCCTGGCGCACAAACTGGCGAAGATCAAGGAAAAACTGCAAAAGGAGAAGCACGTCAAGATCATCCTGGTGGTGCTGGTGACCGACGACACGTTCCAGAAAATCTGGTTCGTGGAGGAGGCGGACCTGATCGTCGTCCCGAGCAATTTTATAAAACGCAAATACACCGCCTACGGGCAAATGCTCGGGAAGTGTCCGCGGATCGCGGTCAATCCGTATCCCTTAAATCCGCTGCGGATGAGGAAGCTGGGGGCGGTGCGGATGGCGCAAAAGAAGAACCAGCTGAACCCCCGGAGCAGGGAACCGATCCGGGTCTCGATGCCGGTTTCCGGCGCGGCTGTTGGCACCCTGTACTTCTCTCACCTGATGTCCGCGCTGCACAGGAAATCCAAACGCTTCCATTTTCACGTCGTCTCCAAGGACGCCCCCTTCACCAAGGATTTCCTGTATCTGTGGAAAAATCGGTCCTGGGTGGACCTGCACGTCGGCAGGGCGGACCGGGACGTGGTGGACCTTTACGACAAGCTTCTGGATGACAACGTCATTTCGCTTGAGGTGACCAAGCCGAGCGAGCAGGCGTTCAAGGCGCTGATCCCGACATCGATGCGCGGAGGGGTGATCCTGTTGTTTTCGGAGCCCGTGGGGCAGCAGGAATTCGACAACCTAAACTTTCTCCAGCACCACGGGCTGACTCCCTCCCGGGAGGTCACCCAGGAACTGTGGGCGATGGCCGAGCACGGCGGGGGATTGGATGATGCGCTGCGCAGGCGGTTTTTCCGCGAAGCGCGTTTCTGGAGAGGGATCCGGCTCCCCTTGCGTTCGCAGAAATCCGCGGATTTCATCTGGTGGCTGCACCAATCGGGGATCCTTGCGTGGATGGTTTCCGCCAACACCACCGAACGGGTGCTGGACGAAAAAACGCGCGTCCTCGGGCCGAACGGCGTGGCGGAATTCTGGGACCTGGTGACGGCGATATGACGCGGGGAGCGCGTTACCGGATTGTTTTGAAAATGATTTTCTCTGCATCCAAATGACAAACCATCGACCATGAATAAACCCGACCATAGACGATGGACGATGGGCCTTGGAAAAACCACTTGCCCGAGTCGATAATTTCCGGTCGAACGAAATAAGCAAATAATTAGTCAGCTCTTCGAAAATTCAATCACATCTACGAAATAAATCCAAACTTGAACGTATATCGGCCATGGTCCACGGTCTGTCGTCCATGGTCGATCTTCTTCGATCTATCGTCGGGCTTTCGCCCGTCATTCCACGACCAAATGGCACGTATCCTCGACCGACTCATTGTCGGTGCCCGGGCCGAAATATTCCCATCCGTCGAAAATCTTACTCCGGTATCTTTCAAAAAAGGTCAGCGTGTACTTTCCGTGTTCCAAAATCCCCAGATATTTATTCCAAAACACATGATAGGCTTCATCCTCCGCGTATATATCTCCCCGCTCCGCGTCGGTAATTTCTTCTCCGTTAAGGGTGACTTTTGTCACCGCATTTTCCAGATAATCCAGCACCTGTTCCCTTGTCTGCGCAATCCAGCCCCAGGAAAGGATGAATATATTGCCGTAATTCTCGGTTTGCGTATCCCCCTCCCCCAGAAGCGTACAGAACGGGGCGATGTAAACGGTCCCCGCGCCGCTGATGTCGATTGTCGGGGAGGGAGACGTTCGATCCACGGATTCCGTGATCGAAGAATCCGGGGAGAATTCACGCACCACCTGGTCCGCCAGCGAGCAGGACAGCAATGCCATGCTAAGCACAAGTAGTATCCGTTTCATATCAATCCCGAGTCCTTTCTCCGGCGCGTTGCCCGCCGCGCTCCGATCCCCGCTTGGATTTTACCGCCTTATCCGGCGGGTGAATTCCTCCATGCCATGATCGATCCGATGGCCGCTGGTCTATGGTCGATCGTCGGTTTTCACATGCACCACATCCCCGGCCAGGACCGTCCGCCGCGACCCGTCATCCAACTTAAGGATGAGCGCGCCGGCTTCGTCGACCGCCTCGGCTGTGCCGGTGAATTCCTCCTCCGGGAGGATGACTTTCACCCGCCGGCCGAGGGTGGCCAGGGCGCGCGCCCACTCCTCGCGCAGGGACTGGCCGCGCAGGAGCCTCTGGTAGCGCGGCTCGATCTCCTCGAGGATCGCGCGCAGGAGTTCGGCCCGGGGCTGCCGGCGTCCGAGCTCTGATTGGATGCTGGCGGCGTCCGGCGGGATGCCGTCGACCGACAGCGGATCGAAATTCACGTTCAGGCCCACCCCGACGATCACGTACTTCAGCGACTTGCACTCCAGGCCGAGTTCACACAGGATCCCGCCCGCCTTTTTTCCGTTGAGAAGAACGTCGTTCGGCCATTTGAGGAAGGCCGGCAGGCCGCACACCCGGCGGATGCCTTCCATCACGCCGAGCGATACCGCCATCACCGGGCTCAGCGCGCGGGAAAGATCCAGCGCCGGGCGCAGGAGCAGCGAAAACAGCAGGCTGCTCCCGGGCGGGGCCTGCCAGCCGCGGCCCATCCGCCCGCGGCCCGCGCGCTGGAAATCCGCGAGCACCAGCGCGCCCTCCGGTTCGCCCGCCTCGGCCAAGGCGCGCGCTTCGTCGTTGGTCGAATTGATTTCGCGGCGGAAATACACGGCGCGGCGCAGCGGCCCGGCGCCGATCGAACCGGAGTCGAGCGGATCGCCGGGCAGAGAGCCGTTTCGGGGTTTTCCAGGTTTATGCATCGAGGAGACGTATCGACGTCGGAAAAAGCGTACACGGATTACACCGGGAAAAACCGAAGACACTGAACTTCCCTAAGAAATCGGTGTCATCCGGCTTTGTTCCGTGTCATCCGTGTACTTTTTTAAGGTTTTTTTCTTTGGATTGAACCGCCGGTTCGGTCTGGGCGGCTTGAGCCAGCTCCTCGGCATGGTCGGCGAGGGAACCCAGCACGCCGTTGATGAAGCGCGGCGCGCTGTCGGAGCCGTAGAGTTTGGCCAGCTCGACCGCCTCGTTGATCGCCACCCGGACGGGCGTGAGCGCGCCGATCGTGAACTCCCACAGCGCGATCCGCAGGATGTTGCGTTCGACGATCGCGATCTGGTCCACCGGCCACTCGGGCGCGAAGCGCGCGATCCAGCGGTCGAGCCGGGTGCGGTCTTTTAAAACGCCGAAGACCAGCGCGCGGGCGAACTCGTGCTGGCCTTCGGGGAGCTTGCTTTCCTCTTCGCGCTGGGAAAGAACCATTCCCGGCTCGTGGGAGGAGCAATCCAATTCGTAAAGTGCCTGCAGCGCGACGGTGCGCGCCTTGCGTCTTGCCTTCATGGGAAGCGCGTCCTCGGACGAGCGCTGCTACAACGAACGCGAGTCGATATCCTCAATGTGCACGATGATCTCCCCCGCCGTCAGGCCGATGATTTCGGTGATCGCCCGGCCCACCTCAAGCTGCACTTTGCGCGCCACTTCGCGCACATCGGCATCGGATTCCACGACCAGGAAGAGCTCGGTCGAAACCGTTTCGCCGGTGGTTTCCAGCCGCACGCCGCGCGAGGCCCCGAGCCGGAAGAGCTGGTTCACCCCGCCCGGCACCGGACTCATGCGCAGCACGCCCGGCACGCTCAGGGCGGCGAGCTTGGCCACCGTGATCAGCACGCCGGGGGCGACGAAGATCTTGCCGGAGGCGGGAGTGGAATCCATGGTCACCTCACATCATCACCAGGCCGCCATCCACCGAAAGCACGTGGCCGGTCATGTAGGCGGCCTCGTCGGCGGCGAGAAATTCGACGGCATAGGCGATCTCATCGGTCGACCCGAAGCGGCCGGCCGGGATCATCTTCATCAGCGCTTCCTTCATTTCGGCGGGCAGGACGTCGGTCAGCGGGGTGGGGATGAACCCCGGCGCCACGGCGTTGACCGTGATCCCGCGCGATGCCACCTCGCGCGCCAGGGCCTTGGTGAAGCCGATCAGCCCGGCTTTCGAGGCGGAGTAGTTGGTCTGGCCCGCCTGGCCGGCGATCCCCGAAACCGAAGCCATGTTGACGATCCGCCCGTAGCGGGCCTTCATCATCGCGCGGATGACGGCCTTGGAGCAGTTCCAGGCGCCCTTCAGGTTGATGTCGAGCACCTTGTCCCAGTCGGCTTCGTCCATGCGCATGATCAGGTTGTCGCGCGTGGTGCCGGCGTTGTTGATCAGGATGTCGATCCGGCCCATTTCGGCCAGGGCCTTCTCGATCATCTCGGCTGCGGTCTTGGTTGAAGACACGTCGACCCCGAGCCCGATCGCCTTGCGGCCCGTAGCGGCGGCGACTTCCTTCGCCGCGGCCTGGGCCTTCTCGAGCTGGATATCGGCGATGACGATGTCGACCCCGGCTTTGGCCAGCCGGTCGACGATCGCCCGTCCGATGCTTTGCGCTCCGCCGGTGACGACGGCCACGCGATTGGGTGCAAACGTCATTTCATCTCCTCCAAAAGGCGGTTTTGGCTTGCCATCCCGCGGGGAGGAAAAAACCCTGCGGGGATTATACCCCCATCACGGAACGGATTTCCTCGGGTGAGCCGGCGGCCATGGTGCGGACGGCCGGGTCGATCCGTTTGATGAGGCCGGTGAGCACGTCCTTGCTTCCAAGTTCAATGAACGTATCCGCTCCGAGCGCCTGCATGGCGCGGACGGATTCCACCCAGCGCACGGGCGAGGTCAGCTGGGCGTTGATGTCGTCCCGCAGCGCGGCGGCCGTGCGCAGGGGTCCGGCGCCGACGTTGCCGATCAGCGGAACGCGCGGATCCGCAAGCGGGGCGGCGTTCACCGCCCGGGCGAATTCCGCCGCCGCCTCGCGCATCAGCGGCGAATGCGAACCGATGCTGACGTTGAGCCGGACGGCGCGCCGGGCGCCGTTTTGGAGGGCGAGCGCCATCGCCCGGGCCAGCGCCTGATCCTCCCCGGAGATGACCACCTGCCCGGGGCAGTTATCGTTGGCGACCCCGACGATCCCGCCGGTTTCCCGGGCCGCCTGGGCGCACAGCTTTTCGAGGACCGGCTCCGGGCAATTGAGGATCGCCGCCATGCCTCCCGGGGTGGTCTTGCCCGCCCCGCTCATCACCCGACCGCGTTCGCGGGTCAGCCGGACCGCGTCGGCGAAGGGGAGCACGCCCGCCGCGACGAGGGCTGAGAATTCCCCCATCGAGTGGCCGGCGACGCACAACGGTTGAAATCCGCCGAGCGCATCGGTCAGCACGCGCCAGGCCGCGACCGAGTGCGTGAGCAGCGCCGGCTGGGTGTTGAAGGTCTCGCCCAGTTCGGAATCGGGCCCCTCCCAGCACAGCCGGGTGAGCGGAATGCCGAGCAGGGAATCCATCTCTTCGAACAGGCGGCGCGCTTCCGGGTAGGTGTCGGCCAGCGCCTTTCCCATGCCGACAACCTGGGATCCCTGTCCGGGGAAAACGAACGCAGTGCGTTTGGGGTCAAGAGTCATGACTTTTCCATTTTGGCTTAAGTTGGAATTTACCACGGATCACACTGATTGAGAACGGATTTCACGGAGTGTCGTCGGAATTATAAATATTTTTTATCCGTGAAATCCGGCCTTGATCGGCGTAATCCGTGGATCAAACGGTGGTTGCCTTATCAAACACCCAACTGCGTGCCAGGTTGCTTAAAAGAAAAAGGCCGTCGGAAAACGGCCTTTTGGTTGCGTCTTTAACCTATTTCTTCTTCTCCGCCTTTTTCTTCTTCGGCTCGAGCACTTTGCGGCCGTCGTAATATCCGCATTGCGGGCAGACGGTATAGGCGGGGATTTGCGCGCCGCAATTGGCGCACCCTACCAGGTTGGGCGGCAGCAGCGCGTCATGGGCGCGCCGGCGATCCCTCCGTCCGGAGGAATGTTTTCGTTTTGGATGTGGGGGCATAATCCGAACTCCTGAACAATGACATAAAAACGGCCGGAGACTCCCGGCTTGTGGGCGGATTATAACCCTGGCCAGGCCATTGGGTCAAGGAACAGCCGCGGCACTCCCTGCCAGGGCGCCTGGAACCCCTCCCAGCCGGCCGTGGATCACCCTTCCCCGCCGATTTCCTTTCCGGAGGCTGCCTCCGGCTTCGGTTCGGAGGACGCCGGATCGCCGGGCGAGCGGGCCGGGGGCATCTGGGGAACGGACGGGCGGTCGCGGTAGGGGGATCCCGCCTCGAGGCGGATATCCTTCTCCATTTCTTTTAAGCCCGCCATCTGGTCATCCCCCGTCTTTTGAATATCCTTCTCCAGCTTTTTTAAGCCCGCCAGCTGGTCATCCCCCGCCTTTTGAATATCCTTCTCCAGCTCCTTTAATTCGTCAAGCTGGGCTTCCCGCGCCAGGCGGCTGGGGAGGTTCTGCATCTCCTGCGATACCTGGCGCATGGACTTCCATGCATCCGACCGGTAAAGACGGTTGATCCAGCGGCCGATCTCCTTCCCGCCTTTGGCAAGATCCTTGGGCGAGAAGATAATCAGCGCGATGATAATGATGACCATGAATTCCAGAGGGCCAATTCCGAGAATTTCCATTTCCGAAGCTCCACCCGCTATTATAAAGCCCCGCAAGCGGGACGCCGAAAAATCGGGAAAAACCGAGCTGTCCTGCAGCATTTATTGGATTTTTCAGTATCCAATTTTCTTGACGTTACGGGTGTACAGCCGGCTTTTGATCCATGTGGAAAAACTTTCCAATAGCGGGTATCCTTACCCCATGCAAAAAAACATCCTCCCGACCCTCACCCTGTTTTTGCTGTCTCCGGTTATCGGCGAGCTGGTATCCGGTTCGGCACCGCCGTCGGAATGGCTGGAGCCCACAGCGTGGATATTCATGGTCCCGCTGTACGGCGCCGGAGCGGTTCTGGCGCGCGAGCTGGCCGTGCGCTGGAAATCCGGCTGGCTGGGGGTGATCCTGCTCGGAGCCGCCTACGGGATCCTGGAAGAGGGGATCGATGTGATGAGCTTCTTCAATACCGCCTGGCCGGACCTGGGCGCGGCCGCGCTGTACGGCCGCTGGGCGGAAATAAGCTGGGTCTGGACGGTCCACCTGACGGTCTATCATGCCGCCTTCAGCATCGCGATTCCGATCCTGCTCGTTCATTTAATATTCCCGAAGTCGCGCGGCGAAATCTGGCTTGGACGTTTCGGGCTTGCCGGCTTCGGGGTTCTGCTCGGCGCCGCCGTCGTCGGCGGGAATATTTTCTTCCGGCTGGTCTTCCAATACGCTCCCCCGCCGCTGCCCTATCTGGGCTCGCTGGCCGCGATAACCGCGCTGATCTTCTTCGCGCGCCGGGCGCATCCCGCGGCGCCCATCGCGGCGCTGCAGGAAAAACCGCTCCCGCATCCGGTCTTCTACGGAGTGGCGGGATTCGGCGCGACGGTGGCGTTCTTCTACGCCGGCTGGGCGCTGCCGCTGACGCGTTTCCCTCCGATCCTGACGATCCTGATCGTGCTTGCCATTGCGGCGGGCATCATCGCATTGCTGGCGGGCTCGTACCGGCGCGGCCGGCAGTTCACCGACACGCGCAAACTGGCGCTCGCCTTCGGCGGATTGATGTTCCTGATCCTGTTTGCACCAATCGTGGAAGCCGAAAGCGAGGGCGCCGGAGGCATGGCCTGCGTCGGGATGTTGACTTTCCTCGCCCTGGCGGCGCTGTCGGTTATTGTCTGGCGCAGGGAACGGCGCGCGGCCAAGGCGCGGCTGTCGGACACTTTCGAGCAGGGATGATTTGACCATCGACAATCGACGATCGACGATTGAAAAATCGTACATCAGGTCTCTTTGCAGCCTTTGCGATGGTCGATAGTCGATGGTCGGCTCCTAAGGCTCAAAATACGGCAGGTCCAGATCCCCGTTATTGCTATACCCAAAAGATTCCCAATATCCCTTGTAGTCGGGATCATTGGACAGCTCGATCTCGGTGACCCACTTGACCCACTTGTAGCCCCACTTGGCCTCGGCGACGACCACAAACGGAAAACCGCGCTCCCGGGGAACATCCTCGCCGTTCATCTTGTACGCCAGCAGAATCTGTTTATCCTTTAGGTACGCCACCGGAAGCGAGGAGGTATATCCGTCCGCCGCGTGGAAGATGGCGATGACCGCCGAGTCCTTAACCAGGGCTTCCTTGAAAAGGTCGTCGAGCAGCACGCCTTCCCAAAGGATCGTGGCGTCCCAGCCTTCGACGCAATGCAAGGTCACCACCTTGCTGTAGGAGTCGCGCTCCAGCACCTGTTCATACGATAAAGCCAGCGGGTTATCCACCAGCCCGGAAACCTTGAGCGTGTAGCCTTCAAGCGAGACCGTTTGCGGGCCTTTGATCGAATTTTCCCGGAAGTCATCGACCGACGAAAGATCCTCCCCCTCGTATTCCTGGATTTCGACGCGCGGCAGGCGGGATGTCATTTTTTGCTCGCCCGTGGCGCCGCACGCCGCCAGCAGAATTCCCCCCAGGACCATCAGGATCGGAATGTGCAGTTTCGTTTTCATGGATCATTCCTCTTTCTTTTTCGCTTCGGTGGAACGAGCCCAGACGGCGACGCCGATGTGCGCCAGGAGCAGTATGATCATCGGCACTTCGGTGTAGGCATGCAGGCGCTGAGCGACCGCCTTGTTGATCAGGCCGAGCGTCAGCGGGGTGACAATCCGGAACTCGGCGATCCCGTAACCGGTCAGAAGCGTGAACAACAGAAGCCCCAACCCCAGCCAGCCACAGTACCGGCCGATTCTGCGGATCAATTGTCTTTTCTCTCTTGTGATAATCATTGCTTTTCCCTATTTTATTATAAATCCCATCTATTAAGTCTACATTAACGGATGGTAATTGCGGGTCAGCGCAAATACGCTTATTTGCGGGCTACTAATTTGGAAATAGTGAATGAGCGGCCGTATTTCATTCATCTTGGATGCGCGAAGACCTCCCGGCGGATAAAAACGACACGCGTACCCGGGCTTTATCACTCGAGGGGCATGGGCCGACGGTTTCGGCCATTCTCCGCAACCCGGTTCCGGCGGTTTGCAGCCGGGCCGCGTTTCTAACGCTTTTCAAAGCATGTTTTTCCTAGAATTATTTATTGGGATGTGAATGGCCGGGAATGCACAAGCCGGCACGGAGGACCTATGGCGAACTACAAATACCTGATCATCGGCGGGGGATTGACCGGAGATGCCGCGGTGCGCGGAATCCGGGCGGTCGATTCCAGCGGTTCAATCGGCATGTTCACCGGCGAACCGGATCCGCCGTACAAGCGGCCGCTGCTCTCCAAAGGGCTGTGGAAGGGCAAGACGCTCGCACAAGCCTGGTGCGACACCGGCAAGCTCGGGATCGATCTGCACCTTGGGACGAAGATCGTCAGCATCGACCCGGCGCACAAAAAAGTCCGCGACGAAAAGGGGGACGAGCACTTGTACGACAAGCTGCTGCTGGCCACCGGCGGCGCGCCGCGGCGGCTGGAACAGGGCGGCCGCAACATCCTGTACTTCCGGACGATGCAGGATTACCTCAAGCTGCGCGCCATGACCGAACACGGCCGGCGCTTTGCCGTGATCGGGGGCGGCTTCATCGGATCGGAGATCGCCGCGGCGCTGGCGATGAACGGAAAGGAAACGCTGATGATCTTCCCGGAGACCGCGATCGGAGCCCGGATGTACCCGCCCGCGCTCTCGCGGTACCTCAACGCGTACTACCGTGAAAAAGGCGTGGAGGTGCTGGCCGAAGAAATGGTAACGGGCATCGCCGAGGAGGAATCGGGCACCCGCCTGACGCTCAAGGGCAGGGGCGAGATCACCGTCGACGGGGTGGTCGCCGGGTTGGGCATCCTTCCCAGCATCGATCTGGCCCGCGAGGCCAAATTGGAAATCGAGGAGGGCGGGATTGCGGTGAATGCGCGGCTGCAGACGGGCGCGCCGGATGTCTACGCCGCCGGCGACGCGGCCGCCATTTTCCAGCCTGCGCTGGGCTCGTACCAGCGGGTCGAGCATGAAGACAACGCCCTGACGATGGGCGGGGCGGCGGGCCGCTCCATGGCCGGCGATACGATTCCCTACCGCCATCTGCCGTACTTCTATTCGGATTTGTTCGACGCCGGGTACGAGGCGGTGGGCGAACTGGATGCCCGTTCGGAGATTTTCGCGGATTGGATCGAGGAGTGCGTAAAGGGCGTGATCTACTACCTGAAGGCCGGCCGGGTCCGGGGCGTGCTGACCTGGAACATCTTCGGCCGGATGGAAGATGCGCGCAAGCTCATCGCCGAGCCGGGTCCCTTCAAACCCGCCGAATTAAAAAACCGCATCGCGTATTAGCGGACCTTGGACAACCCGGCCCCCGGCGTTTCCACGATCGGTCATTCCACCCGCACGGTGGAGGAATTCCTGACCTTGTTGCGCCGCCATGGCATCCAATTGGTGGCGGACGTGCGCAGCATCCCGCGTTCCAAGCGAAATCCACAATTCAACCGGGAGACGCTTTCCGCGACTCTCGCCGAAGCGGGGATCCGGTATGCGCACATGCCGGAACTGGGCGGGTTCCGG
>CAZYSF010000046.1:0-10216 GCA_964649635.1 uncultured Anaerolineales bacterium
GAGCGCCTCCAGGCGCTTCTTGAGCGGCTCGGTCTGCGGGGCGAGGGCGTCGTTCTCCCCGCGCAGGGTTCCCATTAAGCCGCCGAGCTCATGGATCTGCGCCTGTATCCGCGCCTGTTCGGACGGACGCGCCGCCAGCTCACCGCGCTCGGTGCGGAGCCCGGCCGCGCGGGCTTCGAGCGCGGCCGGGTCGGCGGTTTTGACGAGCGCCTCCAACTCGGCCCGCGCCTCGTCCAGCTCGCGCCCGGCGGATTGGCTGCGCCGGGCGGTTTCCTCCGCCTGGCGCTCAAGTTCGGTGCGGGCGGCGCGCTGCTGCTCGAAAGCGGCCCAGGCTTTTTCCAATTCAGCCAGAGTTTTCCCGTCGGCTTCGGCCTGCCCGGCGGCCTCCTTCAGCTGAAGCTCGTACTCCTGTCTCCGGGCGAGCTCCCGTTCCATTTCCGTCCGGCGCGCCTCGATCCGCTCGATCTTTTCACGCGACTGGCGGACCTTTTCCTTGGCACGCTCCTCGAACCGCTCCCAGCGGTCCAGGCCGAGAATCGCAGCCAGGATCTGGATCCGCTGGAACGGCGGTTTGGCGGTGAACTCATCGGCTCGGCCCTGGGAAAGGAACGCCGAATTGATGAAGGTGTCGTAATCCAGCCGCAGCAGGCGGTCGATGCGCTCCTGGGTGCCGCGCATCGTGGCTTCCGACATGCCGCGCCAGGCGTTGACCGCCGGATCCCAGACCTGCAGTTCGAGGAGCGAGAGCGCGGTTTTCTTCTCGATGCTGCGCTGGCGGATGACCAGGTAGCGGGTGCCGGCCATCTCGAACTCAAGCGCGACCCGCGTCTCCCGCTGGTTTTGATAGATCAGATCGTCAGCCGAAGGCGAACGGGCCTTGCCCCACAGCGCCCAGGTGATCGCATCCAACAGCGAGGATTTTCCGGCGCCGTTTTCACCGGATATGCAGGCGACATGGATCCCCTCCAGGTTGAGCGGGTCCGGGTCGCGGTAGGCGAGGAAGTTGTGGAGCTCGAGTTTAACGGGGATCATGGGTGATCAAGGTCGTTCTTTCCGAAAAGAATGAACTGGGTCGCAAGTCACAGACCAGCGACCATAGACCAGCGACCATAGCTGAAAATTGTTCGGAGCACTTTCTCTTCCGTGGTGAAATGTATTTTCAATGGTCGATCGTCGATGGTCGATGTCAGCTCTCTTCCCCTATCAACTCCTCCGCCGCGCCGAGCAGTTCCGCGATTCGATTCTCGTCGACCGACCGGGCGCGGAAAAAGCGCCCCAGCAGCTCGAGCGGGGAGAGCGATTCGGCGGTATCGGTTCCGAGGCGGGCGCGGGTTTCCTCGCGCACTTCCTGCTGGATGGATACATGGGACGCGCCCTCGGCCGCCTTCTGGACGGCGCGCTCGTCGAGCAGCCCGGCCTGTGCGCCGGTCATCGAAACGATGATACGCACGACCGCATCGGCCAGGTCCGGTTTGCGCAGCGCGATCGCCTCCAGGACCGCCGGCGTGGGTTGCTGTTCGGTTTTCACATCGACCCGGATGGTATGGAACGGCCGCGCGCGGACGGGGATGAATTTCACCTCCGCTTGGCCGCGCGAGATTTCGGCGAAGGCAAATCCCTTTTGCTCGTTTTCCTCGCCGAAGTCGATCCGTTCGAGCGAACCGGCGTACACGACCGGCGGGGAACCCGCCTCGCCGCCGGTGAGGTTCTGGAATTTGTGGATATGCCCGAGCGCCACATAATCCCAGGCCGGACCGGAAGCCGCGCTTTTGGTGACGGCGACGTCGGAGCCGAGCATCACGCTGCGTTCGGAACCAAACACCGCTCCGGAAACAGTGAAATGCCCGGCCAGGATGCGCGGGGCGTCCTGCGCCGCGGCCTGCTCGGAGAGCGTGCGAATCCAATCCGTCACGACATCGCGCAGGGCCTGTTCGAGCTCGGGGAGCGTTTTTCCCTTATGCTCTTCGTCGAGCAACAGGCGGTTCCGGGAAGGATAAGGCATCCAGGCGAGGAACACCGGCCCGGAGGCGGTCTGGATCAGCCGCGAATCCGGCTTGTAGCCGACGATCACATTGGGAATTTCCAGCACGTGGTAAATATCCAGGCTGGTGGCCCGCGCGACCGTGCCGGGCAGATCGTGATTGCCGACCACCAGCAGGGTGGGCATCTTTTCAGCGAGGCGCTTGATGCGGCGTGCAAATTCACGCTGTTGGGTGGGCTCGGGGTCGCGGGTTTTAAACGCGTCGCCGGTGAACACCGCCAGATCGGCTTTGTGCGCGAACGCGTAGTCGATCACCTCGTCGAGCCGGTCGAGGAAATCCCGCGTGCGGGAGGAGGTCCCGGTGGCGGGATCCAGCTTCCCGTAGTTTTCCATCCCGACGTGCAGGTCGGAGAAGTGGACGAGGCGGATGGGCGGCATGGGGGAATTGTAACAAGAATATAGGCGCCCAACGGGCGGGGAATCGTCCGCCGCACAGCCGGCGGCTCGCGCGGAACCCTCCCCGGAATTCAGATGCCGCCGCCGTCTCCGAGAACCGAACGACGCCTTTCCTCATCCGGCTTGGCATGTTTCATCTCATACATCGCCTGATCCGCGGCTTCCATGATGCCGTCCAACGGACAGGGGCTACCCCACTCGAGACGCGCGGTGCCGATGCTTATGAACAAACGGTAGTCCCGTCCCGGTTGGGCGTTCCGGTTGCGGCGCCGCTCCTCCAGACGCGCAAGCATCGACGGCCCGGATCGTTCGTCGGATTCGACCGCCAGGACGACAAATTCGTCGCCGCCCAGCCGGGCGACCACATCCGACGACCGAAAGGAAGACTTGAGGAGCGCTCCGGCCTCGATCAACGCCCGGTCGCCGGCGGCGTGCCCCCGGAGATCGTTGATACACTTTAATCCGTCAAGATCGATATAAAACAGAAGCACGTTCCATCGCATCCGCAGGGCCACCTGGATCAATTGGTCGGCCAGCAACCGGAATCCGCGGCGGTTATGGAGACCGGTCAACTCGTCCGTCAAAGAGGATTCCCGCAGTTGCCGCTCGATTTCCTTGCGTTCGAAGATGTCATGGACAACGATCAGATATCCGATGCGCAACCGTCCCTTTCGCCAAAGCGGAGAAATCGAAACTTCGAAACATCGACCCGGGGCGGGGTCGGATATCTGTATTTCCCGCTTGAACGGCTTTTCCACCAGCTCAAACGCCTGCGAATCGATCCACCCTTCCATGGCGTCCCAGGCCCTCCGTCCCGCCGGCAGTTCGCGCCAGCCGAAGATCCGATGGGCTTGCGGATTGGCGTCCACCACCCGCGCTTGTCCGTCCAGCACGACCACCCCGTCGCTCAACTCTTCGATCAGGGCGTCGCGGGCTATCGGCGCCAGGTCGAACAGCCGATGCCGGAAGATGGCCCAGCCCACGGCAAACCCCCAGAGCGTATTGATAAACGGATTGATATCCAGCGTCGGCAGAGCCGGAACAACCGGTATCCCGGTCAGATAGAAAAGATACGATCCAAAAATCACGAGTGCCGCGCCAAGGATGATGCCCATCTGCCCGCGGTACACGGGGGATGCAAATCGCCAAGTCATCATCAGCAGGTAATTGGCGATGATAAGCAGAAGAATGGTATAGGCGGCAATCAGCAGATACAAAGGCCCGCGGGTGAATGCCAGCAACGGGATCGCGCCGCCGGTTTCCAACCTGACGGAGGAGTAAATCAGGTGGAACGTCCCGTCAAAGATTTTAATTAATCCCAGTACGGCGGGGATCACACATAACAGGATCACCAGTCCCCGCGAGAGCCACTTTTCCCGTCCGGTGTACTGCACCGTGAATATCAGATAGAGGGTCGGAAAGGTGAGGACGCCTATATATTCGACCGCATTCCAGAATAGCACGGCGGGAAGATCCCGGCTGGCCAGCTCCATGCTGTATCCGAGTATATAAATGGACATCGACAGCATAAACATGGAAAACGCCCGCGCCCCGATGGCGGTCCGGCGCCGCCAGGCGTAGTAGGCAACGGCGATAGTCAACGCGCCGCACAACATGACATAGATGGAGAAGGGATTAAAGTCCATCGGCTGTTTCAGTCCTTAGGCTATTCCTGGTCGAATGGATGAAAGCACTCAACTTCACGCCACCAGGGATATTCGGGAAGGAAGGGCGGATTGAGGATGCCGGATCCGCCATTTAAAGCTTGTGCTCCGCGCAATGGTTGGTAATCATCCAATACAATTGCTTCTGTATCTCCCCGTTGGCCATTTGCGTTTCAGTCAGGGCCGATACCGCCTCCATCAGCCGCTTCCGAGCATCCTCAAATTCCCGGATGACGGCTTCCTCGTCCTTTCCATATTTCGCCTTTATGGCCTCCGCATTAAACCGGTCGACATCATACGTCCGGGTTTTAAAATCCGCATCTTTTTCAACAGACTGAATATTCGCCAGCGCCTCGCCCCACCAGGCAACTATATGTGAAAGCAAATCGGAAAGGCCGGCAAAGCCCTGCCGGTCGAGGAATATTTCCTTTTCCCGCGGGGGCAGGGAGTTAAACCGCTTGACAAGCGACGGCCAATCGTTTTCCAGGCAAACGAGTGCGGCACGCTTTGATACGGGTTCCATGTCATCTCCTCCAAACGAATTCCCCGGCGTTTCCCCGCGCGGCTCCGCGCAAGTTCATGGAACCGGCTGCGGCGGCCTCGCGGATCAGCCTTCCGAATCCTCAAGCGCTTCGAATTGCAGGAACCTTTCCGCGATCTTCGGATCGAAGTGGCTTCCCGCCAGGGACCGGATGTGCTCGCGCACTTTTGGCGCAGGCCAGGCGGAACGGTAGGGACGGTTCGAGCGCAAGGCATCCCAAACGTCCACCACGGAGAAGATCCGCGCCGCCAGGGGTATCTGCTCGCCTTTCAATCCCTCCGGGTAGCCCGTGCCATCCCATTTTTCATGATGGTAGTGCGGGATATCCAGCGCCGAACGCAGGTATTGGATCGGCGAGAGCATCTCAAACGCCAGTCCGGGGTGCTGCTTCATGATCACCCATTCCGCGTCGCTCAGCGGGCCGGGTTTGAGCAGGATTTCATCCGGGACGCCCATCTTGCCGATGTCGTGCAACAACGCTCCCCAGCGGACTCCGGTCAGCTCGGTTTCACCCAGGCCGAGCATCCGCGCCAGCCGGATCGTCAGGTCCGTCACGCGCTGGGTGTGCCCCTCGGTCTCCCGGTCGCGCAAATCCAGCGCCCGCGACCAGCCCTCGATGGTGGCGTCGTAGGCGAGGACAAGATCGAGGTTGGTGCGCTGCAGGTTTTCAAACATGCTGGCGTTGTCGATGGCGATGGCCGCCTGCTCCGCCAGGGTCTGCAGGAATTCCAGCCACTCGGCGTCATGCTCGCGCGGCGCGCGGTGGAAGATCTCCAACACCCCCTGGACCTTTCCCTTGGCGGTCAACGGAACGGCAAAATAACTGACAAAGCCTTCGCCCGCCACCTTCTCCAGAAGCGGATTGTCATCCTGTCCGGACAGGTCGCCGATGTGGATGATCCGGCGTTCCAAAGCGGCGCGTCCCGCGTATCCTTCCCCGACCTTCTGGCGGGAGCGCTCCATGGTCCGGGTGCGGAATCCGTTTCCGGCGGCATATTCCAGCGTTCCCAAAACGGGGTTCATCAGGAGCACATCGGCGGCGTCGATGCCCAACTGGGCGACAACCTGATTGAGCAGCATGCTCAGGTTGAGCTGTAGACTGACGCTGGAGGTGATGGCCCGGCTGATCTCGCTTAACGCGGCAAGACGCTGCAGACGCCGCGCCGTCTGCTGGCTCAGGCTGATCCGCCGGATGGCGATCCCGGCGATTTCGCTCAGGGTCGCCAGCAGGCGAACTTCATCCGCGGTCAGTTCGCGCGGCGGCAACACGTTGACGATGAGCGTACCGATGACATCCTGCTCGGCGTATATGGGGAGGGCGGCTCCGCCGACTCCCTCCGGAGACGAACGGCGCGCCTCCTCCGGAAGATCCGTCGATTCCCGCAGCTCGGCGGCGATCAACGGTTTCCCGCCGGCGAAGACAAACTCGGCGATCCCCCTTCCCGGGTCGACCGGCTCCGGCCCTTCGTACCCGCGCGCCACCTCGAGATTCAACGCAGCCTTGAGCGGATCGTACAACCAGATGCTTCCTTGCGACGCCCCCACCGCCTCCAGGGTCGTATCCATCAGGAGCGAAAACATTTCCTCCAGGGTCTGAGCCGCGCGAAGGGTGGAGGAAATCCGATTGATGGCCTCGAGTTCGACCAACCGGCGGCTGATGAGATCCTCCCTCCGTTTCCGTTCGGTGATGTCGTGATCGATCCCGACCACAAGTTCGCGCCCGCCGATATGGATGACGGTCGTGGTGACATCCACATAATAGCTCTCGCCGTTCTTGCGCCGGTGCTGGACCTCCAATTTATGAGAATCCTTCTCCCGCATGGCTTTCAGAAAGGCTTTCCGTTCCTCGGGATTGCCCGGAGCCAGGTTGACGAGGTCGATGGATTTTCCAATCATTTCTTCCCGGGAGTAGCCGTTCATCCGGCAGGCCTCGCGGTTGCAATCCACTATCGGCCACGACATATCCGGCGTGTTGGGATCGAGTATCATGATGGCGTCCGGTGAGAGTTCGAACAGCGTCCGGAACATCGCCTCACTTTGCCGGCTCGCGCGTTCCACCCGCTCCCGCTCGCCGATATCCAGTTCCAATTTCCGGTTGGCTTCCATCAACCGGGCGGCGAGCCGGTTGTTTTCGTAAAGGGCGAGAATTTGGCGAATCACAACCAGCAGGACCAGCACGGCTACGCCGATCGCCATCGCAGGGAAAACCGATCCCGCCGGGGCGGATCCCATTTCGGGAGGGCCGAGCATCAAAAACAAGGCGATCAGGATAAAGTACGGCAGAAAGGATCTGATCGAACTCAACCGGGCGAAAAACCGGGGGTGGATTATCGGCGCCGCGTCCGTCCTCTGCGACTGCATGGATTTATACTGTGACAGACCCGCCAATCCCACCAGCAGCGAGCTTATGATCCATCCGACGTCGAGCAGTTCGCCGCTGTAGAACGCTTCCAACAGAGTCAGACGGCTATAGATGACATCCGCATTGACCGTAATAAGCACCCCGGCCGCAAGAAGAAGAACCGGCGTCGATTCCTGCTTTTCATGCGGTTTATAGAGAAACAACAGAAAGGCTGCCATCAGCAACAGGTCGCCGGCCGGGTAGGCCAATAAAATTATTTGCTCCAGGACCGTCTGCCCGGACGATGAGAGGGACGCCGGTTCGATCAGGAAATTCCAGAATCCGAGCACGGCCGCCCCGAGAACGATCAACAAATCCAATCCGCGGGTCACAAATTCGCCGATGGTTGCGCGCCTTTCCAATAACAGGAACACGCCGGTCAGGAAGACGGGATAATACGCCAGGTAGAAAACGTCCGCGATGGACGGGAAGGGCTCGACCTTCAGGACCACTTCCAGGATAAACCATGCGATCCCTCCCAGGGTCGACAGCAGCATCGAGAAGGCGAAGATGTTCCAGGCGAGGGCCAGAGTCTTTGAGCGGGCGCGGGTTTTTCCGGCGGCCCAAAAGAGGATCAGGCTTATGGAGAGATCGATCAACGGGCCGGCCGCATCCGAAACAACGGTCCGCAACTGCGGGTCCTCTGCCAGAAGAACAATCCCCAGGTTCAATCCCGCGAGCAGAAGCGCGAGGAAGAAGACGATGCGGGGAAAAACGGCCGAAAGACGCAAGACTCCCTTTACGAAACCGGCGTTTGAGATAACGCCGGATTGCGGTTCGAGTTGCCGATCCGTCGATGGGGAAGCGGTCTTGATCGGGCGCCCCACGGGCTCCTCCGGAAGCCGGAAAGTCACAAGCAATAGATATTGATTAACGATACACCCGGAATCCCGCCGGGAGGCTCGGTTCCGGACTTTTTGCGCAAGATTAATGGCCGCAAGAATTTTGGGAATGTGAAAAGCACGTAAACCGGAGGCTTTCGGGCGCTGATGCCCATCCTTGCCGAATGCTCCTCGTTTTTTAACCGGGTTCTGCCATCCCGAGTGTATCCCCTGCGCGCGATAAAACTTCCACAGGGGCGAATATTATTCGCCGGATGCCGGCGGGGTGTTTGCCGGCAAACCGCGCAGCAAAAGAATCCCGCCGACCGCAAGCGCCAGCAGCGCAATCCAGAATCCCGCGAACGCCGCGAGCACCAGCGCCCACGGCCACCCGGCGGGCCCGGTTGCGCCCGAAGCCAGCCCGGTAACCTCCGCCAATCCCACGGCCGCCAGCAGAAATGCGGCCGTCAGGCCGAGCGACCAGCCGATGAGCTTTCTTTGCGAACGTGCGCGCCAAGCCGCCCAGAACAACAGACACCCGCCAACCAGCACGGCCGGGAAAAGTTCCGCGGGCATGAGGTAATCGAACAGAAAGCGCCCGATCTGAATCAGGCGGAGCAATGCCAGCACCGCCGGCGCAAGGATCGGAAGCCAGACCAGCACGGTTCCCGCGACGGCAAGGATTTTTGAAAGCGCATCTCTTTTTTTCATAGGCTGTACTCCCGTTATGTTTCTTTTACCAACCGGGGAGGGAACCGCCGGCTGAAGCGCGCACCCGCGAAAGGGTCACCGGGACAGCCGCAGGAAATCCTGGATTCCGGCCAATCTCAATCCCGCGCGGATGAGTGCGGGAAACGCCTTCAGCCCGGTTTGCCGATCGATAAATTCGGGGTTGCACAAAGCGTATTCGGCATTCTTCCACAACAGCGAACAGCCGGCGGCGGCGAGAACATTCGCGGCCCAATCCACTTTTTTCCCGTAGGTCAATGCGAAGATAAATCCGTTTTCCACCGGTTCGGCGATAATGGGAATGCGGTACAGCTTCCCGGTCTTCCGGCCGGCGTGAGTCAGGACGGCAAAATGACCGAATCGTTTTCCCGCAATATGGATCAGGAGTTTGTTTGTACAATGCTTATTCATTACCCGGATGCGATCGCGGACAGCCTGTTTGAGAGTCACAGCGCAATTCCCTTTATTGGCGGATCGGCGCCCCCGCGCCATTCGGCCTCCGCTCAATAAATTTCCCCGGCGTCCGCCGGCAATCTCCTGACATGCTTCAGGTGGGCGCTGACCCGCTCGTCGTCGCCGCCTGGGTACCCAAACCCGAAATGCTCCGCCACCTTCCCGGCCGCGATCCGGAAAAGCGCGCCCATCGCCTCCAGCGCATCCCACGAGTTCTCGATATCGGAATCCGCATACGTGCGAAGCCATAAATTCCAATTATCCGGTTCGAGATTTTCCTCGAGGTGTTTCCCCATATTCCCTGTGCCGGACGAAAAACCCGTCTTCACCCCCGCATACCAATCGAGCATTTTCATCAACTGCCCGCGGAGAACCGTGTCGAGCATGTACCTTGCATAGGGAATGCGCCTCCGCCACAAACCCTTGGCGACGTACGGGCTGCACCACCAGAACTCGTTGCAGCAATCGGCGAACGCCTTGGCCGTCGGCGGTTTGGGCGCGTAATCCGCGGCGCTGGGGGGAGGAAATGGGTTTACGATTCCATCCTTATCCAGGAGCAGAACACTCAGGCTGTCACGCTCCATCGCGTCGAGTTTTTCAACCGGATAGAGAGTCAGGTCGATCCGGTTGCCGTCCGCGAACTGCATGAGGTAGGCATATCCGATCTCGCGACGCGGCGAATCCCCCATGTCATCCGGCATCTGCAAAATCATCCGCTCGCCGAAACAATCGATCCAGGCCGGATCCCGCCGGAAGGGCTGTAAATCCGTAACCAGATAGACGATATCGAAATCCTGAAAGGGGTCCCGCTTCGTGCCGGGATCGGCGCGCGAGCCGTTGAGGATCACGGCTCGCACCCGTTCGTCGGCGCGGGCAGTGTTCAGAATGAGGTCAAACATTTCGTGTTCGTTGCGCATCGGCCACCTGCATCCATCGTCAGTTGAAAAGCGGGAGGCTGCGCTGCCCCGCTCGGGAATTCTTCGCACCGGGAGATCGCCGGCACTCATCGCTTGGGGGCGGGCGCCCGGCATGACCACCCGAGGATAGTGTCCTCAGTTTAGCAGGATGTTGAAAAAGGCTGAGGATGTCATTGCGAGGAGCGAAGCGACGAAGCAATCTCCTTGCTTTTCCGAAGGGGGAGATTGCTTCGCTCCCTCCGGTCGCTCGCAA
>CAZYSF010000047.1:0-4330 GCA_964649635.1 uncultured Anaerolineales bacterium
CGTCTCCATCGAAGTCGCCGGCTTGGGCGGCGATCCGTACCGGGATGGCTCCTACCGTTACTACACGGGTGAGAAGGTGACAACCAACGACCCGAAGGGGGTCGGCGCCTTCATCCTGGCGGCATTGGAATTGGAAGCGACGGACCCGCGCAAGAGCACGCAGGAGTAACGGATGACTCTGACATCCGATAGCATCTCGCAAAACACATATTTCAACGTCCGGGATTTCGGCGCGCTGGGCGACGGCCGGACCGTGGAAACCCGCTCTCTGCAGTCCGCCATCGATACCTGCCGAGCGCAGGGCGGCGGGATGGTGTTCCTTCCGGCAGGGCAGTACCTGACCGGATCGCTTTTCCTGCGGGATGATATCCATCTTCACCTGGATTCCGGGGCAACACTGCTGGGCAGCGAAAACCCCGGGGATTATCCGGTGATCAGCCATCGCTGGGAGGGCGCGGAGCAGGAGACGTATGCGCCGCTGCTCACGGGCCGGAACATCAGGAATATAACCGTCTCCGGCCGCGGACGGATCGACGGGCAGGGCGCCGTATGGTGGCAGCGCCTTAAGGAAAAATCGCTGAAATATCCGCGGCCGCGGTTGATCTCCTTCGCGGATTGCGAGCATGTCCTGATCGAAGGCGTCACGCTGGTCAATTCCCCCAGCTGGACGGTCAATCCGGTGCGCTGCAACGATCTGGCGGTGCGGGGGGTGACGATCATCAATCCCCCGGATTCCCCGAACACCGACGGGATCAATCCGGATAGCTGCCAGAATGTGCGCATCTCGGATTGTTACGTGAGCGCGGGCGACGACTGCATCACACTCAAGGCGGGCAACGAAACGGAACTGCCGGAAAGGCGGGCGCCCTGCCGCGACATCACCATCGTCAATTGCACCCTGGCGCACGGGCATGGCGGCGTGGTGATCGGCAGCGAGATGAACGGCGGGGTGCAAAACGTGGTCATCGCCAATTGCGTATTCACCGGCACCGACCGCGGCATCCGCCTTAAATCGCGCCGCGGGCGCGGCGGCACCGTCGAGGACATCCGCGCCAGCAACCTGATCATGACCGACGTGCTGTGCCCGTTCACCTTGAACCTGTACTACGGATGCGGGGCTTGGGGCGATCCGGTGGTGTCTGACAAAGGGCCGCAGCCGTGTAACGAGGGCACTCCGCGCTTCCGCCGCATCCACCTGAGCCACATCACCGCCCGCGGTGTGAAGTACGCCGCCGGTTTTTTCTACGGGCTGCCCGAGATGCCGGCCGAGGAAATATCCCTGAGCGATATTTCCGTCAGCCTGGCGGCCGGGACCGAAGGCGGATTTCCGGAAATGGCCGATGGACTGGAACGAATGCAGCAGGCGGGATTCTTCATCCGCAACATCCGCGGCCTGAACCTCGAACACATCGAGGTCGACGGGCAATCCGGCCCGGCTTTCCGGCTGTTCGATATCGAAGGCGGAAGGATCGGGGCCTGCGGCACCTCCACGCCGGACCCAAAATCGCCGGTTTTGCACCTGAACAACGTATCCCATGCGCTGGTCAACGCCTGCCGGACTGTGCCGGGAACCGATGTGTTTCTGCGCCTGGAAGGAGCACGCACCGGCAAGATCACGCTGACCGGTAACGACCTGGGCCAGGCGCGGCAGGCGCTCGATGTGGCGGACGACGTTCCTCCCGACGCCGTCGACCGGGATTCCAGCGGAGAAGGATGACCGTCCCGCAGTTCGCTTTGCAGCCGCATTCGGATGCTCTTTATGATGACTGCATGCGGCGGTCGATTCCCCGGGAGCGGGATTCCCTGCGGGATGCCTTCCGAAATATACTTGGGCTGGCGGGGAGGAGCCTTCCGCCCTTGTCGGCGGAAGTGATCCACGCGATCGATCGGCCGGAGCACACGGAAGAAAAAATCCGGCTCTCCGCCGGCGAAGACGTTTCGATCCCTGTTTTCGTTTTGGCACCCAAGACGCGCCCGCCCTTCAAGCCGGTCCTGGTTTTTCCGGGGCACGAGCCCGGGATCCGGTATTGCATCGGAAATTTCCCGGATCCGGAAACGGCGCAGATCCACCGCACGGCGAACGATAATTTCGCCGAGTACCTGGCCGGATGCGGTTACCTTGTGGGCGCCGTCGAACAGCGCGGAATGGGGGAACGCCTGGCCGGGCAGGCTGCGGGAGGGGAACAAAAGCGCTCGTGCCGGGAACTTTCCTTTGCCTACCTGATGATGGGCCGGACCCTGATGGGGGAGCGGTGCTGGGACGGCATGTGCGCCGCCTCGTACCTGCTCTCCCGTCCGGACGTTACGCCGGGCGGATTGGGTGCAACCGGCCACTCCGGCGGAGGTGCCACGGCGCTTTGGCTTGCGGCGCTGGATGAGCGTATCCGGACGGCGGTGGTATCCGGGTATTTCTGCTCTTTCCGGGATTCGATCATGTCGATCACCCATTGCGAATGCAACTACATTCCGGGTATTCTGAATTTATCGGAAATGGGCGGTCTGGCGGCGTTGATTGCCCCCCGGCCGTTATGTATCATACACGGACGGCAGGATCCGATTTTTCCGTATTCCGGCACCGCCCGTGAGTTCGAGACGGTGCGGCAGGCGTACGGGCGGAGCGGCGCGCCGGATGCGTGCCGCCTCGCGGTTCATCCCGGCGGGCACGAATACCGGAACGGGCCGAGCCGGGAATGGTTGGACCGCTGGATGTGATCCCTTACTTTACCGAAAACTCACCGGGACAAGGGTGAGGGGGAGGCAGGGGCATGCGAAGTAGAATAGTTGCGATCGGAGTGCAATGATGAAAATCGTCACATTTGGTGAAATCATGCTGCGCCTTTCCCCGCCGGACTTTCAGCGCTTCCGGCAGGCGCATGTGTTCGATATAGTATACGGGGGCGGGGAATCGAACGTGGCGGTCTCCCTGGCCGGTTTCGGGGATACGGCCGAGTTCGTGACCCGCCTTCCGCAAAACGATCTGGGCGAGGCATGCCTCGCCGCGCTGCGCGCCCGCGGCGTGCTGACCGGGCATGTGGTGCGCGGCGGCGAGCGACTCGGAATCTACTTCCTCGAGAATGGCGCCGCCCAGCGCGGCAGCAAGGTCATTTACGACCGCGCCGGCTCCAGCTTCGCCGGCATCCAGCCCGGGATGGTCGATTGGCCGGCGGTACTGGCCGACGCCGACGGGTTTCACTGGACCGGGATCACGCCCGCCGTCTCGCAAAGCGCGGCGGAGACCTGCCTCGAAGCGGTCAAGACCGCCAAGCGGCTGGGGAAAACCGTATCGTGCGATTTGAATTACAGGGCCAAGCTTTGGAAGTGGGGCAAGCCGGCCGGCGAGGTGATGGCGGAACTGGTTTCCCTTTGCGATCTCGCCGTAGGCAATGAAGAAGACGCCGATAAGGTGTTCGGCATCCGCGCTCCGGAATCCGACGTCGCCGCCGGAAAAGTGGAGGCGGAAAAATACAAGTTCGTCTGCGAGGCCTTGGTCAAGCGGTTCCCGAATCTGCAAACGGTTGCCGTCACCCTGCGCGGATCGCTTTCCGCCAGCCGCAACACCTGGTCCGGCGTGTTATGGACCAAAAACAGATTCCATACCGCGCCGCTGTACGATATCATTCCCATCGTCGACCGGGTGGGGGCGGGGGATGCGTTCAACGGAGGCTTGATCCACGGCTTGCGCGCTTACCCCAATGACCCGGACAAGGCGCTTCGCTTCGCCGTGGCTGCCTCGTGCCTCAAGCACAGCATCCCCGGGGATGCCAACGTGGTGACGGCGTCGGAAGTGGAACAGCTGATGGCGGGCGACGCCTCCGGAAGGGTGTCGCGGTAAACCCGATGCGGCTGGTGACATTTGCCCTCGACGGCCAGGAACGGATCGGAGCGCAGGTGGAGCGTTCCGGGAAGCCCTGCGTGCTCGACTTGAACCAATCCCATTCGGCGCTGCCGGTCGATATGAACGCCTTCCTTACCGCCGGCGAGCCGGCGCGAGTCATGGCCCGCCGGGCGCTGCAGGAGGCGAAGGAAAGCGCTTTCCTGAATGAAGCGGATATTTCATTGACCGCGCCGGTGCCGCATCCCGGTAAAATACTTTGCCTCGGGCACAATTACGACGACCATATCGGCAGGGACCGGACCCAGCCTTCCGAATTCCCGACCTTCTTCTGCAAGACCGCCAACACGGTCACCGGACCGGGGGCGCCGATCGTGATCCCGCCCGAAACGGCCAAGGTGGATTTCGAAGGGGAACTCGCGGTGGTGATCGGAAGGCGGGCGCGGCGGATCGCCGAAAAGGATGCGCAATCGTGCGTCGCCGGATACACCATCTTCA
>CAZYSF010000048.1:0-2550 GCA_964649635.1 uncultured Anaerolineales bacterium
GCGTTTTCCCCTTCCGCCGTTCCGGGTCCACAGCCGAAAATAAAACAATTTGGAGTAAAATAGTACGGAAAGGAGCAATCGATGCTGTTTGGGCTTGTCATAGCAGGAATAATTCTGTGCGCGGTCCTGTCCATAACCGCCAACCGCCTGCTCTCCTCCGCCATCTGGCTGGCCGGGGTCAGCGCGCTTAGCGCGATCCTGTTCTATATGCTGGGTGCGCGGGAAGTGGCGGTGATCGAACTGAGCATCGGGGCGGGCCTGGTGACCGTGCTGTTCGTGTTCGCCATCAGCATCGCCGGCGACGAAGCCATGAACGCAAAACCGCTCATCCCCCGGATCCTGGGCGTGGGGCTGGTCTTGTGCCTGGTGATCCTGCTCGGGTGGATGGTCGTGCCCGGCCTGGTGACCTCCGACCCGACAACCGAGTTGAGCTCGACCGACATTCTCTGGGATGTGCGCGGCATGGATTTGATCGTCCAGGTCTCGCTCATTTTCGCCGGGGTGCTGAGCGTCCTTGGGCTGCTTTCGGATAAGATCCTTCCCGCCCGTGCGGCGGAAAAGGGAGGCCGCTCATGACCCTCGATCCGCTCATCCTGGTCGCCGCCGGCGTCTGCCTTCTTGCCGGCGTCGGGCTTTACGGGCTGCTCGCCTCACGCAACCTGATTAAGATCATCGTCGCCATGCAGATCCTCACCAAAGCCGCCGTCCTGGCGCTGGTGGCGGCCGGCGCGGCCTCCGGCAAGATCAACCTCAGCCAGAGCCTCGCGATTACCGTGATCGTCGTCGATACTGTCGTCGCTGCCGTCGGGCTGGCGCTGGGCGTGCAGGTCCGCAAGCGCTTCGGCTCCCTCGACGCGGCGAACCTTGCGAGCCTGAGGAGATAAGGCATGGTTCCGGCTTTGATCCTTCTCACCATTCTATTTCCCTGGGCGGGCGCCTTGCTGGTATCGATCACCGGCGACAACCACCCCCGCCTCCAGCACTTCACCGCAGTCTTTTTTTCCGCCGTCTCGGGAGTCTTCGCGGTCATCCTGCTCCTGAACACCCTCCCGGTCTGGGAGGGGATCGTCCCGGCCTGGGTCGCGACCGATCCATACTTCAGCATCCCTCTGGGCGGCGCGTTCGGGAATGTTTCCTTCATGGCCGACGGGCTGGGGGTGTACCTGGCGGCGATCGCCACGGTGATCGGGTCGCTGGCGATCCTGTTTTCCGTGGATTACATGCGCGGCGAAAAACAGCTCGGGCGCTATTACGCGTACATCCTATTCTTCATCGGCGCGATGGCCGGGTTGGTCCTCACCGCCAACATGCTGTTTCTGTTCTTCTTCTGGGAAATCACCGCGCTGTGCTCGTATGTCCTCATTTCCTTTAATAACGACGATCCAAAAGCGGTCGCGGGCGGGATCAAGGCGCTGATCATCACCCAGTTCGGCGGGATCGGGCTGCTGCTCGGCGCGCTGCTGGCATACACGGTCCTGGGCACGTATGAAATCGGAGTCTTCATTGAAAAAGCGCCGCTGGCGATCCCGGCCTTCGGGCTTTCGATCGCGGCCTTCGGGTTCCTCGTCGCCGCAGCCGCCAAATCCGCGCAGTTCCCCTTCCAGACCTGGCTTCCGGACGCGATGGAGGCCCCCACCCCGGTCAGCGCGCTGATCCACGCCGCGACGATGGTCAACGCCGGCGTGTACCTGCTGGCCCGCTTCTACCCGGCCTTTGAGGGAGTCCCGGGCTGGAAGGAAGCCGTGATAGCCGTCGGCGTGATCACTGCGCTCCTGGCCGCTTTCATGGCGCTCGTGGCGACGGATCTCAAGCGCGTGCTCGCCTACTCGACCGTCAGCCAGCTCGGCTACATGGTTTACGGGATCGGCGTGGGCGGCATCTTCTCAAGCCAGGTGCATCTCCTCAGCCATTCGGTTTTCAAAGCGCTGCTCTTCCTCGGCGCCGGCGCGGTCATCCACTCCGTGGCCACACGCGATATGCGCGCGATGGGCGGGCTCGGGAAGAAGATGCCCTTCACCCGGACCGCCTTCATCGTCGGCGCGCTGGCCTTGGCGGGCATCCCGTTCCTCAACGGGTTCTGGAGCAAGGAGATGATCCTGGAATCAGGGCTGGTGGACGGCCCGCGGATCGCCTACTACCTGATGGTGTTCGGCGCCGGATTGACCGCAATTTACACCTTCCGGATGGTCGCGCTGGTTTTCTTCGGCAAACCGCGCTCCGAACTTCACGCCCACGACGCCGGGCTAGCGATGAAGATCGCACTCGGGCTGCTGGCGCTCGGCGCCTGCACCACCTGGCTGTTCACCGGCCGTTTCGGCACGCTGCTCGCCGGCACCCTGCCGCTCCATTCGATCCACTATCTCGGCGTGAAGGAACTGGCGCTTGAACTCTTCACCGCCAAGGCCACCTACCTCGCCCTGGGTGTCGTCGCGCTCGGCCTCCTGCTCGGCTGGCAGCGCGAACGCCTGGCCGGGCTCACCTCGCTGCTGCGAATCCCCGCCGGGTGGGCGCGGGATTCCTTCGGGTTCGAGTGGATCAACCGCGGGATCA
>CAZYSF010000049.1:0-4581 GCA_964649635.1 uncultured Anaerolineales bacterium
CGCTCCTGACCCCCGAGATACGGTGGATAATACGGGGCGATCTGAACGATATGCATTAATTCGTCACCCGCGGAGTTCGTCGAGGGTCAATACGTCGAATCCATTCCACACTGGATTTTCGGCGATGGGCAGGCTTTTGAACGGCTTCCCCGTCGCCCGCGCCTTGTCATCCAATGGGTCTGTCTCCCGCGGCCTTCTTCAGGGGATCGATCAATTCGTGTAACAGATTCCGGACGGAATGCAGGATGATTCCCGTGAATAGAGAAAACATGCCGATGATGGAAAGCATTACACTGATCAGGGCATACCCGACCGCCAGGGTGCGGAACCGGGAGTAGATATCCACAACCCAGGCGCCCCAGAATAAGCCCACCAGAAGCACGAACGCTCCCGGAACGCCGAAGAACAACAACGGACGATGCTGGCCGATCAGGCGCAGGATGCCATTGAGAACCGACACCCCGTGCGGGATTAAGGATCGTTTCGGGTGATCCGTATACTGGATGAGGACCGGGACCTCGACCATTTTCAGGTCCTTTTGCGCCGCGAGGAATTGCATTTCCGATTCCACGGAAAAGTCTTTCGATTCGAAATCGATTTGCTGCAGGGCTTTACTAGAGAACGCCCGGAATCCGCTTTGAGAATCTGTGACGTGGGTTCCGGTCAGCCAGTTGGTGAATGAGTTGAAGAATCGGTGGCCGAGGATCCGGGCAAACGGCACGCGGCTTTTTCGATCCAAATACCGGGATCCCACAACGATGTCTGCCCACTCCTCCTGTATCGGAGCCAATACCGTCGGGATCTCCTCCGGCCGGTGCTGGCCGTCGCCGTCGAGCATCACTATGGCATGCGCGCCCAATTCGCGCGCCTTTTGGAATCCGTAATTTAACGCCGCCCCTTTGCCGCGATTGCGTTCCATAGGAACCACAATCGCCCCGGCCGCTTGCGCAATCTCCGCCGTCAAATCCGAAGATCCATCGTCCACGACCAGGACCGTATCGACGTATTTCTTCGCCTTCAGAACGACGCTGCCGATGAACCGTTCTTCGTTGAAGGCCGGAATGATGGCGATCAGCATGGGAAGTTCAACCTTTCTCCAGGATATCCCCACCTATATTATCCTATTTCGGTACCCGCGGAGCAAGGGGTTGCGGGTAATGCCATGACATATGCAATCTTCCTATAAGAGAGCCGGGATTGACATCCCGGCGAGGATCACGGTACCCTTCGCCGGTAACCCAAATTCTGTTCCAGGGAATCCGCCGGATGCTCTCGAAGTGGTTCTACTACATCCGATCCATCCCAACCCTCCTGACGGGGGTTCGCAGCTGGGGAAGCGCCGCGCGCCTGCTCGCCGGCCGCCCTTCCGCCCCGGTGACCGTGCGGCTGCGCAACGGCTGCGCTTTCCGGGTCCGCAGCTTTATGGACCTGTGGATCATCAAGGAAACCTGCCTCGACCACGATTACGAAAACGACCTTCCCCCCTACGGGGAGGACTGGACGATCATCGATATCGGCGCCGGATTGGGGGATTTTCCCGTGTGCGCGGCCTGGAGGCATCCGGAAAGAAAAATCGCCGCATTCGAACCTTTCCGCGAATCCTTCGACCTGCTGCGGGAAAACCTGCGCCTCAACGGCATCCAAAATGTCCGGGCGTTCCCGTATGCAGTCGGCGCGCGCTCCGGTCCGATGCAGCTTCAAACCGCCACCGGCGTGGCCGTTCAACACAGCACCGCGTCGGCCGCGGACCCTGATCCGGCGGCTTCGCTTCCGGTTGAAGGGATTACCCTCGAGGGGGCGCTGCAGAAAGCCGGCTTCGCGCGCTGCGATCTTCTGAAAGTGGATTGCGAGGGCGGCGAGTATGATATTTTCTTCCACACGTCCGAAGCTACGCTCCACAGAATCGACCGCATCGCCATGGAATACCACGATGGCTGCACGCCCCACTCGCATGCCGAACTGGCGGATTTCCTCCGCGGGCAAGGTTTCTCCGTCACCCTGCGGAAAAATCCCGTCCACCGCAACATCGGTTTTCTGACCGCCGTGCGGAATTCCTGAGATCGAGCCGGCGATGTCCGCCCGCCCCGTCCCGCTCCAGGCAGTCATATTCGATATGGACGGCGTCCTGATTGATTCCGAGCCCTTCTGGCGCGAATCGGAGATCGAGGTATTCGGCCGTCACGGCCTGCACCTTTCCGAAGCGGATTGCATCCTGACCACGGGAATGCGGATCGGGGAAGTAACCCGCTACTGGTACGAGCGCCGGCCGTGGACCGGTCCAGCGCCCGAGATCCTGGCCGGGGAGATCCTGCGCGGCGTGATCCGCCGCGTCGGCGAGCGGGGAACCGCCATGCCGGGCCTGCATCCGGCACTCCGCCTTTTTCAAGCGCGGAGATTGCGCCTGGCGCTGGCGTCCTCCTCCGCGCTATCGCTTATCGATGCGGTGATCGACCGCCTGGCTCTGCGGCCGCATTTCGAAGCCATCTGCTCGGCGGAAAACGAGCCACGCGGGAAACCGCATCCGGATGTTTACCTCTCTGCGGCGGCGCAACTCGGCCTCCCTCCGGGCAACTGCCTGGCGATCGAGGATTCGATCGCCGGCGTGCAGGCCGCCAAAGCCGCCGGGATGTTATGCATCGCCATCCCCCTGCCCGAATTGCGCAGCGATCCGCGATATCGGGCCGCCGATATTGTTTTAGACTCGTTGACTGAAATAACTGATGGGGTTCTGACTTCCCTATTCTTTCCTCACCCCTAACCCCCGCCCCCTTCCCCCTCTCCTGATTTATGACAGGAGAGGGAGAAGGGGGCGAGGAAGGATGGTCGATGGTTGAGGATCGTTGCCCATCCCCGTCCGCGCGGGGCTAAAGCCCCGTGCTTATAAACAAAGCCCTGCTTCCGCAGGGCTAGAACACTCTCTTCTCTTTTTTCATTCTTTATGGCCGATACGCGGCTCCAACGTCTATCGTCCATCGTCCATGGTCTGATTTTCGATTGTCGCTCGTCGATCGTCGATGGTCGAAGGTCAGATCTCCTTCCCGTACATCCGGTGCATTTTGTAGAAATCGATCCCCAGATCCCGCAGCTCCCGCTGCATTTTATCGTTTTCCACGCCCACCTGGACGATGTCGGCGTGTTCGAAATTCCCCGCGCGGAGGCTTTTGGCCATCTCGTCAAACAGGATCGCCGTGCCGCCCAAGCCGCGGTACTTCTCGACAATTCCCGCCCCGTTGAGGTTCACCCATTTCGTGCGTCTGAGTTCCATAAGGAGGTCGATCCATCCGAATGGGAACAGCCGCCCGCGGGTGCGCTGCAGCGCGGCCGAGATGTCCGGGTAGGCAAACACAAATCCCACCAGTTCGTTGCCCTTGGCGATCAGCTTGATCAGCCGCGGATCGGCGAACCATAGGATCTGCTCCGCCATCGCCTTCGCCTCGTCGTCGGTCAGGGGCGTGTTGCCGGTCGTGCCGGAAAGCGAATCGTTGTACAGCTTCTGCAGGCGCGGGACGATCTTGGCCAGGTCGCGCCGCGACCGGAACGTCAGCACCCGCAAACCGCGCCGGCGCTGCACTATCTCCGCCACCCGGTGGATATGTTCGGGCAGCTGCGCGCTCCTGCCGAAATATCCGGAGACAATATCCGCCGTGCCGCGGAATCCATTTTCCTCCAACAGCCGCGGATAATATGGAAGGTTATACGGGATTCCGAGCGCGGGCCGGTGTTCGAATCCGCGCACCAGCATTCCCATCCCGTCCAGCGCGGTGAATCCCTTGGGCCCCCACAGGCGGTTCAATCCCCGCGCAGCCGCCCATTCCGCCGCCGCATCGAAGAGCATTTTCGCCGCGGCGGAATCCTCCGCGCATTCGAACAGGTAAAAGAAACCCGTCCGCTCGCGGTTGAATTCGTTGTAGTGGCGGTTGTCGAGGATGGCGATCCTCCCGAGGGGATGCGGGGAATCGCCATAGGCCAGAAAAAACGCCGCGTCGGAATGGCGGTAAAACGGGTGATGTTTGCGGTCGAGCATGCCCCGCGCGTCGGAAGCCAGCGGCGGCACCCACTCCGGACTGTCCCGGTACAGGAAAAAAGGCAGGTCGAGGAATTCCCCGACCTGCCTTTTATTTCTCGAGTCCACCCGGACAATTTTCACTTCTTCGATTGTACCGGTTTTTCCCCGATTTGGGCTTTCAACTCCTGTTCCGCCGCGGCAGCCACTTCCCCTTCCTGAAGCGATTGGGAGAAGCGCTTGGTCATGTCGTCGGCGAATTTCTCGAACTCGCGCGCGTCGGAGGCGCCCATGCCCACCCCGGCCTTCTCGGCCAGGAGCAGCGCCAGGAGCTGCCCGAGGACGCTCGAGCTGGCGATATCGGATTTTTCCTTGCCCTCGCCGCCGCCCATGACCAGCAGGCGCTGCGGGACGAGCGGCTGGGCGCTCTTGGAAAACTGGTCGGAGACCAGGTTCAGCGCGAACAGCCGCGGGTCGCCGTAGGCGCGGATCTTCTGCAGGAAGACCGCTGCCTCGGCCAGGCCGACCTGCGCCACCCGGGCCGCCTCGCCTTTGCCGAGCAGGTCCTTGGCGCGGCC
>CAZYSF010000050.1:0-4888 GCA_964649635.1 uncultured Anaerolineales bacterium
CCTGGCGCTTGCCGCTCTCAGCGGGTTCGGCATGGTATTTGTCCCTGTTTGGTTGATCCTGAACGTCCGTGAAATTCTTGACTACCCCGCCTATACGGAACCCGGGAATCCCGCGGCCGTGTTTGGATTGTGGTTTGGAGAAACCGGCCGTGCGGCGGGGTGGATTTTGTCACTGGCACTATCGGCCGGAATGGTCTGGCTCTGGATCGGCAATCGGGAGGCAACTTACCGGAATTTCCTGATCGTCATGGGCATTACCATAAGCGCGGCGCCGCTCCTGGGCATCCCCTTCGATCCGGGAAATGAATACCTTCTGCTGCTCCCAATCGCGATCGGTTTGTCGGGCTGGAAGGAATCCACCCGTAAAAATTTTTTATTGTGGATGCTGACCTTGGGAGCGATATTCTTCGGGTTGTGGGCGGTTTTCCTGGTGACGCTGGGGAAGGGAACCCAGCCGGTACAAAGCCCGATACTGCTTTTTCCGCTGCCGGTCTTCCTGCTGGTCTGGCTGGGGTTTATGTATTTCCGCGGGAATCGAAACAGGCTGCCCGCCGCGGTTTGATCCCCCCGATGGTTCAGGTTGGATTCTGGTTGTAGTTTCCCACGGTGTGCAGCAGCAGAAAGTTCGGCGGCCCGTGCAACGCCATTGGCAGGGATGAAACGAGGATGACCTGTTCCCCGGGATGTATCGGCCCGGATTCGAGCAGCGCCGTCTCCACATGCGCGACCATCTTTTCCTCGGATTCAGCCTCAGGCACCAGCGCCGGGATGACCCCCCAAAACATGGAAAGTCGGCGGTACGTCGCCGGGTTGGGCGTAAAGGCCAGGATCGGCGCGCACGGTCTGGCTTTCGACATCAACCGGGCCGACCGCCCGAGTTGGGTGAATACGGCGATAGCCGTCACACTGACGTCCATCGCCAGTTCCGCGGCCACATGCGCCAGCGCCGTAGGATGATCCTTGGGTTCCCCGGATAGAAATCCCTTCCAGCGCCCCCATTTTTCCAGGTGTTCCTCCGCTTCCAGGAGGATCGTCGCCATCATCCGGACCGTTTCCACCGGGTGGGCACCGATCGCCGTCTCGCCGGAAAGCATGACCGCGTCCGAACCGTCGAATACCGCGTTGGCGACATCCGAAGCCTCCGCGCGGGTGGGCTGCCGATTGACGATCATGGATTCCAGCATCTGGGTGGCGGTGATCACCAGTTTCGATTTTTGATTGGCGGATTGGATGATCTGCTTCTGGATCACCGGCACGTCTTGCAGCGAGGTCTCCACGCCCAGGTCGCCGCGCGCGACCATCACCCCGTCGGCGGTTTCCAGAATCGCATCCAGCTGTTCGACCGCCTCGCGCCGCTCCAGTTTGGCGATCAACGGCATTCCGGCTTTGGCGGGGTCGATCCGGCGGATGAACTCGCGCACTTCGATCACGTCCTCCGGTTTGCGCACGAAGGAGATCGCCACCGCATCCACTTCCTGTTGCAATCCGAATTCCAGATCCGCCCGGTCCTTTTCCGTCAGCGAGGAAACCGATAAATGGACTCCGGGGAGGTTGATCCCCTTGTGCGGCGTGAGCGTCCCGCCCTGTTCCACGCGGGTGAAGATGTCCGCGTCCCGGACTCGGTCCACCCGCAGGCGGATCCGGCCGTCGTCGAGGAGGAGCAAATCGTCGGCGCGCACGTTTTGCGGAAGGGGAGCCCAGGTGACGGACACTTCCTGCTCGTCGCCCGGAACGTCGCGGGCGGTGAGGGTGAAGGATTGCCCTTCCTGCAGAACCGCCTGCTTCAGGCGGAGCGCCCCGGTCCGGATCTTCACCCCCTGCAGATCCTGCAGGATGGCGATCGGCCGGCGCACCTGCTCGGCCACCATGCGGATAATCCGGATGCTGCGGGCGTGATCGTCGTGCGTGCCGTGGGAAAAATTCAGCCGCGCCACGTCCATACCTGCCTGAATCATCGCGAAGATCGTCTCCTCGCTGTTCGAAGCGGGACCGATCGTGGCGATGATCCGGGCACGGACGTACGATGAAAATCCTTCGGCCATGGCTGCCTCTCGGGTGATGTCAGAGATGATACAGTTCGTGCGCCTGGCGCGCGAGCCCCTCGCGGAAATCCGGATGCGCGATGTCGATCAGCGCCCGGGCCCGCTGGCGGATGTTGCGGCCGAAGAGGTGCGCCGCGCCGAATTCGGTGACGACCGTGTGCACGTGACTGCGGGTGGTGGTGACCCCCGCGCCCGGCGCGAGCGTCGCGGCGATCTTGCTGATCCGGGTGCCGTCCCGCCGGACGTTGGTCGAGGGCAGGGCGATGATCGACCGCCCGCCCTTGGAGCGCGAGGCGCCGTAGACGAAATCCAGCTGCCCGCCCACGCCGGAATAGAATTTCGTCCCGATGCTGTCGGCGCAAACCTGGCCGGTCAGATCCACCTCGATCGCGGAATTGATCGCCACCACGTTGTCGTTGCGGGAGATCAGGAAGGGATCGTTGACGTGCTCGATCGGATGCAGCTCGACGAAGGGGTTGTCGTCCACGAAGTCGAACAATTTGCGGGTGCCGATCAGAAACCCGGCTACGATCTTGCCCCGGTGGACCGTCTTGCGGGCGTTGGTGATCACCCCCGCCTCGGATAAATCCACCACGCCGTCGGAGATGAGCTCCGAGTGGATTCCGAGATCGCGTTTGTCGCCCAGGTGGCGCAGGACGGCGTTGGGGATCTCCCCGATCCCGGCCTGCAGGGTCGCCCCGTCTTCAATCAGCGGCGCGATGAACTCGGCGATCTTCAGGCTGATCTCATCCGGCTCGCCCATCGAGATCTCCGATAACTCGTAATTGACGGGCACCAGGTAGTCGATCTTGGAAATATGCAGCAGGGTGTCGCCGAGCACGCGCGGCATGCGCTCATTCACTTCGGCCATGACCAGATGTGCAAACGAGGCGGGGGTTTTCACCATTCCGCTTTCCACGCCCAGGCTGACGAAGCCGTGCGAATCCGGCGGGCTGACGTGCAGCATCGCGGCGTCCAGGGTGAGGGGACCCTTGCGGTAAAGGTCCGGCAGTTCCGAGAGGAAGCAGGGGGTGAAATCCGCCCGGCCGTCGTTGACGGCCTCGCGGACGTTCCCGCTGATGAACATCGTATTGACCCGCAGGTGGCCTTCCATCGCGGGTGCGACGTAATCGTCCGGGCAGACCGTCAGCACCTGGTCGATCTCCACGTTTCGGAGTTTCGGCGCGCGCCGGACCAGCGCCTCCAGCATGACTTTGGGCACAGAGCAGTTGCCGCTCATGTATATGCGGTGGCCGTCCTGGATCATCTCCGCCGCCCGATCGCCATCCACCACCTTGTGCGGATAGCGCGTTTTCCAGTCGCTGAACATGAAGTGCGTTACCTCCCGGTTCGGCCGCGGAATTTGCCGCGGCTGGCAAGGATATTTTTCAATTAATTGGATCGATGTATGCTTGTGGTGTCACTCTCAGCACGCTCCCAACGCTCCCCCACAAAAAGCGTAGGGCAGGCGCAATCATCCCAACTCAAAAACCCATTCGAGCGGGGAAGCTCCCCTCACTCGCGAATTCTTCGCACCGGGAGAGCGCCGGCACTCATCGCTCGGGGGGAAGGCGCGAGGACAGGCGGGGCAGGGCGCTCAGCAGGCCATTCTTTTTAGTGGCCACTTCACTACGCTCCCGGCGCGAGCAGATCCGCCAGGATCGCCTTTTGAGCGTGCAGGCGGTTCTCCGCTTCCTGGAAAACCAGGGATTGCGGCCCGTCCATCACATCGTCGGTGATTTCCTTTCCGCGATGCGCGGGCAGGCAGTGTAGAACGACGGCATCCGGTTTGGCTTTTTTCATAAGGTCCGAGTTAACCTGATACCCGGCAAACGCCTTCTCGCGCTTCACCGTTTCTTCCTCCTGGCCCATGCTGACCCAGGCGTCGGTGTATAGCACATCCGCGTCCAGCGCCGCCTGCGCGGGTTCCCGGACCAGCAGGATCCGGCAGCCGGCGGCCTCCGCATCCCTGCGCGCGGCGGCCACGGCGGCTTCCGGGAGGGCATAGCCGTCCGGCGAGGCGATCGCGAAATCCACCCCCAGCTTTGCACAAATCTGCATCAGCGAGACCGCCATGTTATTGCCGTCGCCGATGAACGCCGCCTTGCGCCCGCGCACATCCGTAAAGTGCTCGATCATGGTCAGCATATCGGCCATCGCCTGGCAGGGGTGGCCATCGTCCGACAGCCCGTTGATCACCGGCACGCGCGAATGGCGCGCCAGCTCCAGGACGTGCTCGTGGGCGAAGACCCGCGCCATGATCCCGTCCACGTAGCCCGAGAGCACCCGGCTGACATCGGCGACCGATTCGCGCTGGCCGAGCCCGATCTCGTTCGGGGAGATGTAAAGCGCATCCCCGCCGAGATGGCGCATGCCCATTTCGAAGGATACCCGGGTGCGCAGGCTGGGTTTTTGGAAAACCATCCCAAGGGTCTTGCCCTTCAGAATCGGACGGTTTCCGCCCGACGACCATTCCTTCTTTAATTGCTGCGCCAGTTGAAGCAGGCGCCGGATTTCATCCGCTGAATAATCCGTCAGATTGAGAAAATGGCGAACCATGCCTCACCTCGCGGAAAAACCAATCCGCACGTGCAATGTGGGAGTTAACCCGGAAGGGCTGCGGAAGTTGCGTTGCGGCCGCGCGTACCGCACAGCAAGGGGTGCGCTTATATTTTGGATTGGGCCGTCACCCGCGCGCGCGCCGCAAGTATAGCATATGCGCTTTAGCCGATATGGACCAGGCGCCGGCGGCTTTTCCATGCGCGGATATGCCGCGCACGGAATTGAAGGAAGCTGAAGGGGATAAAGCTATTCTTTCGGAAGCGTTGGCGAGGCGGGAGGCTGCG